>DATFQE010000172.1:0-14311 GCA_035264445.1 Gaiellaceae bacterium
GTTGGTCTGAAAGCACGCTTGGACCCCTTTCCGCGGTGTGGTCGCGGGAGGATGCCACGCGGTCGTTCCTTCTTGACATGTGACCACGCGGTCACGTATTCTCGCACCATGGAGGACGACGAGGACCGTGTGTTCAAGGCGCTCGCGGACCCGACCCGACGGCTGCTCCTCGACCGGCTGTTCGAGCGCGGCGGACGGACGCTCGGCGAGCTGGAGTCGCAGCTCGAGATGACCCGCTTCGGCGTCATGAAGCACCTGCGCGTGCTGGAGCAGGCGGGGCTCGTCGTGTCGAGGAAGGTCGGGCGCACGCGGGAGCATTTCCTCAACCCGGTCCCGATCCGCCTGATCCACGACCGCTGGATCGACAAGTACACCGAGGGCCGCGTCGCCGCGCTCGCGGACCTCAAGACCGAGCTGGAGGGAACGGCATGACGACTACGGTTCAGGAGAAGACCGCCCAGGTCTACCAGGTCTTCATCAAGGCGAACCCGGAGCAGATCTGGGACGCGATCACGAAGCCCGAGTTCACCGAGAGGTACTTCTACGGCTCGCGCATCGAGACGTCACCCGAGCGTCGCATCTCACTCGCGCCCGACGGCAGCAGCCGGGGCGACGACGCGACGATCGAGTTCGACCCGCCGCGGAAGCTCGTGCACGAGTGGCGGTCGCTGTGGGATCCGGAGGCCGCGCCGGAGCCGACCAGCCGCGTGACGTGGGAGATCGAGCCCGGCGAGGACGGCGTCTCGATGCTGACCCTCGTCCACGATCACCTCGAGGCGTCGCCGAAGACCGCCGAGGGCGTCGCCGGCGGATGGATGCGCGTCCTCAGCGGCCTCAAGACGCTGCTCGAGACCGGCGAGCCGCTGTAGTGGAGTTCGATCGGTTCACGATCACGCTGCTCGTGCGTGGGCCGAACGCCGGGCAGGTCGGCGAGGCCGAGCGGGCTGCGCTTCAGGACGCGCACCTCGCGCACCTCGCCGACCTGCACGAGGCCGGGCACCTCTTCGCGGCAGGGCCGCTCGGGTCGGGGAACGACGACGAGCCGCTGCGCGGGCTCTCCATCATGGGCGTCGAGCCCGAGCGCGCCCGAGCGTTGAAGGAGGTCGACGCGGCGGTGCAGGCCGGCGTGTTCTCGGTGCGGGCGCTGCCGTGGATGGTGCCGGCGGGCGCGGTCACGTTCTCGCCGACGCGCTTCCCGCGGTCGGTGGCCGACGTCGTCGGCGGCTGAGCCGCACTTACTCGAGATTCCGTGCGTGATCCAGCTGAGCTGACCCAACCCGACTGGGGGCGGCTAGCACCGCAGCGCCAGCCACCCCACTAGGTATGCGCGATTGGTGAACCGGATGCGCCACCCAGATGGCTAGTCGTCGTAGGCTGAACGTCCAGGGCAGCATGCGAAAGCCGTTTGCGCCGGACGAAGTCGCCCGCTCAGGACCTGCGCCGTGATCCGCACGGCGTCGAGCGGCAGCACGGCGAGCTCGGGCGGCGGGCGGCGCACGAAGCCGTCGACTAGGAGGATGTCCTCGGCCTGCTCGGGCGTCAGCGGCTCCGCGGAGGCGTCCTGCGCAGCTCGACAGACCGCCAGCCCGGCTTCGATCTCCAGCCGCGCCTCGGGGCCGGCGCGCAAGGAGCGGGCCGCGCAGACCCGCCCGCGGCACACGAAGAACGCCTTCCGTATGCCCGGGTCGACCGCCGGCGCGAGCAGGCACACGTCGAGCGTGCGCAGGCGCTCGAGCCGGCGCAGCCGCTCGACGAGCTGCTCGAGGGCCTCGATGCGGTCGCGGAGGCGGGCCGCCTCCTCGTAGCGCAGGCTCTCCGCCAGGCCGGCCAGGCGCGCTCGCAGCCGCGGCAGCGGCCCGCCGTCGAGTAGGTGCTCGACCTCGTCGGTCGTGCTCGAGGCGAGCGCCCGTGCGGCGAGCGAGGCCCGGCGGCGGCTCCCGATCGGCCCCAGCTCGGTGGCGATCTTCGTGACGACGAAGTCGTCGCCGCGCCGTTTGAGGTAGACGCCGTGTTCCTTGCGACGGCTCCGGGAGTTCGCGGGAGGCTGCAGCTCGCGGATCAGCCTCAGCTCCTCGAGGGCCGCCTCGAGCTCGGAGCCGAGCACGCGCCACTCGACACGGTCGAGCGCGAGCAGCGCCGCCTCGACCGACGGGCGCTGGCCCTCGCTGCGGAAGTACGAGCGCAGGCGTGCACGCAGATCCCGGGCCCGGCCGACGTAGAGGACCTGCCCGCGCCCGTCGCGGAAGAGGTAGACGCCGGGGCGGGTCGGTGCGCCCCGGACCAAGGCGCGTTTGTCGTAGACCCGCCGCTTGCGCGGCGCCGCGAGTGCCCGGAGCTCCGACAGCCGCCGGGCCCCCAGCTCCTGCGCGAGCCCGATCAGGTGCACGAGGACCTGCGCGGTCGCCTCGGCGTCCGGAAGCGCACGGTGGCACGGCCGGGTCGGGACGCCGAAGAAGTGGGCGAGCGAGGCGAGACCCACACGGCGGATTCGCCCCTCGAGCAGGCGGCGGGCAAGGGCGGCGGTGCAGAGCGGCGGCTCCGACAGGCGCCGGCCGTGGACCGACATCAGCTGCGCCTCCAGGAACCGCTGGTCGAAGCGGGCGTTGTGCGCGACGAGGAGGTCGTCGCCTGCGAACCGCAGGAAGCGCTTCAGCACGGTCGCGGCCGCGGGCGCGCGCCGCAGCTCGGCGTCGCGAAGGCCCGTCAGGCGGGCGATCTGCTCCGGTAGCGCCCGCCCGGGATTCACGAGCGACTCGAACGAGCCGACGAGCTCGAGGCCGCGCACCCGCACTGCGCCGACCTCGCAGATGCGGTTGCGCGCGGCGGAGAGACCCGTGGTCTCGAGGTCGAAGACGACGAACTCCGCTTCTTCCAGCAGCGGGTCCGCGCGGCCGCCGACGAGCGAGACGGTGGCGCCGGTGCACGCGACCCGGCTGTCGCCGGCAGTCACCTCTTCGAGCAGCGAGCAGGCGAGTCCGTCGGAGATGGAGTGGGTCGCGAACAACGCTCGCGCCGCCTCCACCGCCGTGAGCGGTCCGCGCTCCTCGAGCGTATCGACGAGCCGGTCGAGCGAGTCGAGCGCGAGCTGCACCCCGTAGATGAAAGCGAACATATGTTCGTATGGCAAGCCGAACAAGAGCGCCGACGGTGACGCCGGCGCGTCGGCCGCGAGGAACGCGGTGCAGTGGCTTGCCGTGAGAAAGACCGTCGGCGACACCAAGCGTGCCCGAGCACACCTCCGCGAAGCCGACGCCGCTGCGCGCGGGAACCGTTGATCGTGACCGCGTTCGCGCCGCCCGCGAAGATGGTGCAGGCGGCTACACCGGCCGCGAAGAGAAGTCCTTACTCATCCCCTTTTACGCTTTTGAAACAGGCCAGATCTCGCGACACGTTCAGGCACACCTTTCGGAGGAAGATCCTGAACTGGCTGATCACCCCGCCGGCGCGGCTCGGGCTGGCCGGAAAGCGGGCTCACATCCTCACCGTGCGTGGGCGGAAAACCGGACGCCGCTATTCGACGCCCGTACAGCTCGTGATCGACGGCGAGCGGCGCTGGCTCGTCGCGCCGTACGGGGAGCGCGAGTGGGTGAAAAACGCGCGGGCAGCACGCGAGGTCGAGCTCACCCGGGCGCTCAAGACGACTCGGCACGGCGTGGACGAGCTCGCCCCTGACGAGGCCGCTCCGGTCCTGCGCGAGTACCTCCGGACGACGCCGGTCGTGAAGCGCTTCTTCGAGGCCGATCGCGACGACCCGCTCGAGGCGTTCGCCGCCGAAGCTCCCCGGCACCCGGTCTTCCGGCTTCTCGACCGATCGCTACCCTGATCCCCGTTTGCACGAGCTCGTACGCACCGTCGCCTGGTGGGCGATCGGGCTCGCGACGGGGACGGCCGCCCGTTGCGTGCCACAAGCGCCCAGAGCACTCGAACCGAGTCTCGCCCCGAGCGAAACGAGCTCGACTCCTCGCCGTAGATCGCCGGCATAGGCACCCAGGGAACGGCAAGCCCGTCCTGGAGCACCCACGTGAGGTGCTTCGTCTCAGCCTCGTACCGCCCGGGCGGGAAGCCCTCGAGCGCCGCGCCCCGTAGCAGGCGCATGCCGTTCTGCGTGTCGCGTACGCGCCTGCCCGTCATGAGCGCGAAGAGGGAGCCGTCGCCGCCGAGCAGCACCACCCGGCGGCCTGCCTCCGAGAGCACGGCGCCGAGCTCGTCGAGGGTCGAGGTGACGCGCACGTCGACGCTGGCGCCCGTCGCGCTCAGCAGGCGGCGGGCGCCGTCGCGAGCTCCGGATGCCGGACGAGCTGCGTCGCGTGCGCGTTCGCGACCATGACGAGCGTCGGCGCGAGAGGGCGAAGCGGGGGCCGCGCCGGCGCCTGGAACGCGGCGCGGAGGGCGGGAGCGATAGCGGGTGGCGTGTCCTGTCGGTGGGGTTGGCCGACCCGAGAGAGCGCTCAGCGCGCGGCGGCGGCGACCGCGCCCGGAGGCCGATCGGAGAGCGTCACGCCCGCGTCGGGATGCTGCGCCTGCCAGACCCGCAGGTACGCCTCGATCTCCATCCGGGCCCACTGACGCCGGGCGCCGTCGTCGGCTCGCACGTCGACGTTCCGAGCGCCTTCGGTGTCACGGCAGTCGAGGCAGAGCGACGATCCGAGGCGCGCGAGCGGCGCCTCGATCGTGCCCGCGCACGCGTAGCAGACGCCTGCGCGTACGAGGCTGAGCGCGGCGCCCACGGAGACGGCGGGATCGAGCACGACGCGGAGCGACTTCGCCCCCGACCGCTCCACCGTGCACGAGCAGCGTCGGAGAAATTCGAGGAGCTCCTCGACGAGCGCCTGATCGCTGACGTCGATTCTCACCGCAGACCCGCTTCTCATTGTGAAACCACCCCCGGACGTCACGTAAGGGCCGGTGGACCCATCTTTTCGAGGCGTAAAGCGAGTTCCCTCGCGGCCGAGCGCGCTAGAGGATCCGCGCCCCGAACGCGCTCGCGACGAGCTCGACGGCGAGAGCCGCGGTGTGGTTCTCGCGGTCGAGGATGGGGTTGACCTCGACGACGTCGAGCGAGCTCATCACACCGGCCTCCGCAACGAGCTCCATCGCCAGGTGCGCCTCCCGATACGAGAGCCCGCCGCGAACCGGCGTCCCGACGCCCGGCGCCTCCTCGGGGTCGACGACGTCCAGGTCCAGCGAGACGTGGACGAAGCCGTCGCCGTTCACGTGCTCGAGCGCTTCCCGGACGGCCGGCTCGATTCCGATCCGGTCGATCTCGCTCATCGTGATCACGCGGATCCCGAGCTCGCGGGCTGCGGCCTTCTCGCCCGGGTCGAGCAGGCGCGTGCCGAGGAGCACCGTCCGGGCGCGGTCCACCGACGGAAGCGGCCACGCAAGGCTCTCGAACGCGCCGTCGTCGAGCCCGAGCGCGGCTCCGAGCACCATCCCGTGCACGTTTCCCGACGGCGTATTCGCCGGCGTGTTGAGGTCAGCGTGCGCGTCGAACCAGATCACGCCGCCGGGTCCCGAGGCCGACGCGAGGCCTCCCAGCGTGCCGAGCGCCACCGAGTGGTCGCCGCCGAGGACGAGCGGCGTCCGTCCCTGCTCTCGCGCTTCCTTGACCCGTGCGGCGACGTCCTCGCACGCCGCCTTGATCTCCGCGAGAAAGCGCGCGCGCGGATCGCCCTCCGCGACCTCCTCGGGCACCACGAGCTCGACGTTGCCGAGGTCTTCCGACTCGAGACCGAGCTCCGCGAGCCGGGCCTCGAGCCCCGCGTAGCGGATCGCGGAGGGACCCATGTCGACGCCGCGCCGGCCGGCTCCGAGGTCAAGCGGAGCGCCGATGATCGCCAGCGGTCGATTCGCGTTCACGCGCGAAGCCTAGGCACGAACCCTCACACGGGGGATCAGCGGAGACGGTCTCGCTTCGATGCATGGGTCGGACACTTCGTAACCGAGGTTCGGCCATGCGGTGGCCTGAACCGAAAGGAACAGATGCCAGCCGCCATCCGCGCCTTCACCCTCGCAGCCTTTCTCTCGCTCGTCCTCACCGCGCCCGCGTACGGTGCGCTTGCTACCCCGACGCCGACGGCGCCGTCCAACGGCCTGGCCGTCGATGCGCTGCCCGCGTTCTCCTGGGCCGGCGTCGCGGGCGCCGACCGGTACGAGTTCCAGATCGCCGCGGACAGCGGCATGAACTCTCCGGTCCTCGGCAAGGGCGAGGATCAGTTCACGACGCGGAACACACGCGCGACGCTGAAGAAGACGATCCCGAACGGGTCGTACTACTGGCGCGTGCGCTCGATCGCCAAGGACGGCACCCCCTCGCCCTGGACGGCGCCGCGCCTGCTCGTGAAGTCGTGGACCTCGACGCCTCAGCTGCAGTCGCCGACCCAAGGCGCGATCATGGTCCATCCGACCCACCCGCTCGTGTTGCGCTGGTCGCAGGTTCCCCGCGCCGCGAAGTACATCGTCTCCATCGGCACCGACCCGACTCTCGGCACCGCCGTCCACCCGCCGATCGAGACCTCGGGAACCGTCCTGACGCCTCGCTCGGTGCTGTTGCCGCCGGGGACCTACTACTGGGGCGTCACGCCGATCGACTCGCAGAACCATCGTGGTGCGCCGTCCGCGGTCCAGTCGTTCACGTGGACATGGCCGACGTCAACACTGACGCGCGTGGACGACCTGTTCTCGGCGCCCGAGGTCTTCGACCCGCACTTCTCGTGGGACCCGGTCGCCGGCGCGGCCCGCTACGAGGTCGAGGTCAACTCCTCCGTCGACTTCGCGCCCGGCTCGAAGGTGTGCTGCACGACCGCCGTCATCGGCACCTCCCTCTCGCCGACGCAGGTCTTCAAGGACAACACGTACTACTGGCGCGTCCGCGCTCTCGACGCGAGCGGCAATTCGGGCGTCTGGAACGCCGGCCCGGCCTTCACCAAGACGTTCAACAAGGTGCCGCCGACGCCCGGGCCGAGCATCAAGAACCTCCGCCTGCGCGACAACGTCACCGACCCCGGCACCGACCTCGACCCAGGCACGGCCGGCTACCAGACACGCAACCCGGCGCTGCGCTGGGATCCGGTGCCCGGTGCGGCCTCCTACGAGGTCGACGTGGCGCCGTACGAGTCGAGCACGTGCAACTGGTCCGCGACCCAGACGACGATGTGGCGCGTCCGGACGAGCATCCCGTACTGGACGCCGCTGGGGACGGGCTGGAACAACGTCAAGCCCTACAGCGACGCGCTCAGCGTCTCGTTCGATGTCACCACCCTCCAGCCCGGTTGGAGCTACTGCGCCCGCGTACGCGCCCGCAGCGACCGGGACTCGACCAACCAGGAGGTCTACGGCGACTATGCGTACCTCGGTGACGGCGTCAACCCGTCGTTCACCTGGCTCGGCTACGACGAGGGCCCCGACAAGGAATGCGACGGCTGCAGCTACCTCGCCGGCGGCGATTCGCTCTTCCCGCAGACCGGCTCGTTCAACGGACGCACGCCGTTCTTCAGCTGGAAGCCGCTCCCGCGGAGCCCGAAGAAGACGCTCGAGAACGTGCTCGGCGCCGACGCGCTCACGCTCCGGGGCCGGCTCCCCGGGCGGACGAACCTCGCGGCGACACTCCAGGAGCACGTGGCCGACCCGTCGTTCGACGAGCTCGTGATCACCGATGCGGGCGGCTACTCGTTCACGTACACCTTCACGGACAGTAACCTCGCCGGCCTCGCCGCGGCCGTCAACGCGCACGTCGCGGGCAAGGTCTATGCCCAGGTGCACGCCGACGGCCAGCCGCTGGCGTACGTGACCAGCGCGGCGTTCACCCCCGGGCGCCAGGCGTATTTCGTTCTCGTCTCCAAGGACCCCAGCTTCAGCAACGTCGTCGACTACGCGTTCACGCAGGTACCGATGTATGCGCCGCGCAGCCTGCTGAAGCCGACGACGTACTCGGACGAGACGACGTCGTACTACTGGGCGGTCCTGCCGGCGCAGGACTTCAACGGCGGCCTCTCCACGGGCAATCCGCTCGGCGCGTCGCCCGACAGCTTCCAGAAGCAGTCGACGCCGCCGAGCCTGCTCGCGCCGGCGAACGGGACGCTCGTCGACCTCCAGCCGACCTTCCGCTGGACGCCGGTCGAGGGCTTCAGGCGTTTTCGCGTCCAGGTCGCCGCGGACCCGACGTTCGGCGCCAGCTCGATCCTCGACGACGTGCTCACCGACGCCACCGCGTACACGAGCAACACGTCCTACCCGGCCGACACGCTCCTCTACTGGCGCGTGCGTGCCGACGACGAGAACCTGATCGGCCTCACGTGGTCTGCGGCCGGCACGTTCCAGCGCCGGCTGCCGGCTCCGGTGCAGTCGTCCACGAACCCGACCGCGGGCGAGACGATTCCGCTCTGGACGTGGGCCCCGATCACGGGCGCGTCGTCGTACGACCTCCAGGTCGACGAGCCCGACGGCGACCACACCGAGTTCCCAGACTTCCGCTCCGCGTCGGCGACGTTCATCAAGATGACCGGCACGGGCAAGTGGGGCTGGCGCATCCGCGCGGAGTTCCCGAAGCCGCTGAGCACCCAGACGCAGCCCGGCGCGTGGTCGGGGACGATGCCGTTCACACGCACGATCGGCGAGCCCGGCGGCGCGAAGACGGAGGTGAGCGGCACGTCCGTGCTGCTCTCCTGGAACGCGAAGTCGTCCGTCAAGAACTACCGCGTCCAGATCTCCCAGCGGGCCGACTTCCAGCTCGCGCTCGAGCAGGTCGACACGGACAACACGGCCTACGCGCCGCTCCTCACGTCGCCGACCTACATGGCCGGCGGCAGCTTCTGGTGGCGCGTCGCCGCGATGGACGAGGACAAGAACATCGGCGACTACACCGCCGCGCAGAAGTTCGACCTGCCGAAGACGCAGGCCGGCCAGACCGCGCTGACGCGCCTGGGCCTCAGGCTCAAGCTCGTGAAGACGAAGAAGGGGCGGCGCGTGACTGCGACGGTCAAGGCCAACGGCCGTGCGGCGAGCGGCGTGCTCGTCCGTGTGTTCGCGCGCGGCGTCTCGCCGAGGAAGGCGAAGACGAACCGGAAGGGCCAGGTCACCTTCAGGCTCAGGAAGCTCGGCAGGGGCAAGCGCCTCATGCGCCGCCAGCTGCTCTTCCATGCCGCCAAGACCGGCTTCCTGCCCGCGAGCAAGACGATCAAGGTCAACTACTAGGGGTCTCGCTCAGTCGGTCGCAAAGACGTCCCCTGCGCACCCGTACACGAGCGCGCAGGGGACGTCCGACTCGTCGATCCCGCTGAGCGAGCGGTGGCCGAGGTCGACCGCGACCTCGGGCCACTCGTCCAGGCCGAGAGCGGCGGCGCCCTCATCCGACCCGAAGCAGAGCAGGTCGCCCGCCGAGAACAGGTCGCGCCGGAGCATCTGCCGACGGGCGATACCGTCCACCTCGCGCAGCTCCTCGAGAGGGTCGATGCGGACGTTCGAGTCGGAGCCGACGCAGATGCCGATCCCGCGTTCGACCAGTCGCTCGACGGGAGCGAATCCGTCGGCGAGGTTCGCCTCGGTGGTGGGGCAGAGGCAGACGCGCGCGCCGGCGTCCGCGATCAGGTCGAGCTCCCGGTCGTTCGCGTGTGTGGCGTGCACGACGGTCGTCCGCGGGCCAAGGCAGCCCGTCTCCCCGAGCAGCTGAATCGGGCGTAACCCATGTTCGGCGACGCACTCCTCGATCTCTCGCGGCTGCTCGTCGGCGTGGACATGGAGCACGAAGTCGCTTCCGGCGGCGTAGCGGCCGATCTCCTCGAGCCAATCGCGCGGGCAGGCGCGGACGGAGTGGGGGGCCAGGCCGACGCGAATGCCCTTGCCGGCGAGCTCCTCGACCCGGCGCAGATACGCGGCCGGCGAGCTTTGGCGGAAGCGGTCGAGCCCGCCGCGGCCGTAAGCGGCGTAGAGAAGGACGGCCTCGATTCCCGCCGCTTCGGCCGCCTCGGCGGCCGCGAGGGCCTCCTCGAGCCCGAGGTAGTGGAACTCGCCGACCGCGGTCCAGCCGTTCGCGAGCATCTCGCGGTACACGCCCTCGTAGCTCTCGCGGACGCTCGCTGGGGTCTGGCTGCCCGCGAGGTCGAGCATCGACTCACGCCAGCCCCAGAAGTCGCCGCTTCCCGCCGAGCCGCGTAGGGCTCGTTGGAACGCGTGACTGTGCGCGTTGACGAAGCCCGGCAGGGTCAGGCGCTTCGACACAGGCCGACTACGATTGCACGGCGAGGCGCCGACTCGTCGGCGCCGTCTTCAGCCGGTGCGGGCTTTGCCCGTGTGGGCGTCTGAAACGACCGGTCGTGCCGGCTGCGCGCACTACGATTGCGCCATGGCGACAAGCGCTGTCCCGGCCCCTCTCGCGCAGCTCCCGAATGCGCTGACGCTGGCGAGACTCGCCATGATCCCGCTGTTCGCGGCGCTGATCCTGGCGGCCGACGACGGTCAGAGCTGGCCGGCCGCGATCGTCTTCGCGCTGGCCGGCGTGACGGACCAGGTCGACGGCTTCCTCGCCCGCCGCTGGGACGTCGAGTCGGCGTTCGGGAAGATCGCCGACCCGCTCGCCGACCGGCTGATGATCGACGCCGCCGTGATCCTGCTGTGGCATGCCGACCGCCTGCCGTGGGTCGCGCTCGCGATCCCGGCTCGCGACGTGGTCCTGATCGCCTCGACGCCGTTTGCGATCAGGCGCGGCTACCAGTTCGAGGTCAACGTCCTCGGCAAGGCCGCGACCTGGCTCCTGTACGCCTCGCTCGCCTTCGTCATGGTGACCGATCCCGCTGCCAGGTGGCCGCTGTGGATCTTCTGGACCGGTTTCGGGCTCGCCGTCGCCTCGCTCGTCGTGTACGCGCTGAAGGCGCGGAGAGAGATGAAGCCATGAAGGCAGTCGTCATGGCAGGAGGCGAAGGGACGCGCCTCAGGCCGCTGACCTCCAACCAGCCGAAACCGATGGTCCCGATCGTCGGCAAGCCGTGCATGGAGCACATCCTCGAGCTGCTCAAGGAGCACGGGCTCGAGGAGGTCATCGTCACGCTGGCCTTCCTCCCGCAGGCGATCCGCGGCTACTTCGGTACGGGCGAGTCGCTCGGGATGGAAATCGAGTACTCGGTCGAGGAGACGCCGCTGGGTACGGCCGGCTCGGTGCGGCTCGCGAGCGACCGCCTCGACGAGACGTTCCTCGTCATCTCGGGTGACGCTCTCTGCGACTTCGACCTTTCCGCGCTCGTCGACTTCCACAAGCAGAAGGGCGCCGCCGTCACGATCGGGCTGAAGTCCGTCGAGAACCCGCTCGAGTTCGGGATCGTCGTCACCGACGAGGACGGGAGGATCGAGCGCTTTCTCGAGAAGCCGTCCTGGAGCCAGGTCTTCTCGGACACGATCAACACGGGCGTCTACGTGCTCGAGCCCCAGGTGCTGCGGCACATCCCGGACGACCGGCCGTTCGACTTCTCCAAGGAGCTCTTCCCGCTGCTGCTCGAGATGGGCCGGCCGCTCTACGGCTACGTGATGGACGGCTACTGGCAGGACATCGGCAACCTTGACCAGTACCGCCAGGCGAACTTCGACGCGCTCGACGAGCACGTGCGCCTCGGCATTCCGGGCATCCGCCTGCGGGGGAACATCTGGGTCGGGGAGGGGGTGGACCTGGCGGACCTCGAGGAGGTCAAGGCGCCGGCGTTCATCGGCAACTACTGCCGCGTCGCGCCCGGCGCGACCGTCGGCGAGTACTCCGTGCTCGGCGCGAGCGTGACGCTGCGCGAGGGCGCGCGGACGACTCGCTCGGTCGTCGATGCCTCGTCGCACATCGGGAGGAGCGCGCTCGTGGAGGGCGCGATCGTCGGCCGCTCGTGCGACATCAGGGCGAACGCGCGGCTGCAGGACGGCGTTGCGATCGGCGACGAGGTCGTAATCGGCTCCGAGAGCGTCGTCATGCCGGGCGTGCGCATCTACCCGTACAAGGAGGTCGAGTCCGGGGCGCATCTGTTCGAGAGCCTGATCTGGGAGTCGCGGGCGACCTCGCACCTGTTCACACGCGACGGCGTCAGCGGGCTCGTGAACGTCGACCTGACGCCCGAGACCGCCGTGCGGCTCGCCGCGGCGCTCGGGACCTCGCTGAAGCGAGGTGCCCGCGTCGTCGGCAGCCGGGAGTCGGCCCGCGCCTGCCGGATGATCAAGCGGACGATGCTCTCCGGCCTCAACTCGACAGGGGTGGACGTGTCCGACCTCCGCGTGCTCCCTTCCGCGGTAGCGCGTCACCTCCTGAAGACCGAGAGCTACGACATGGGCTTCCACGTCGGGCTCAGCCCCAACGACTCCGAGGTCGTTCAGATCCGCTTCTTCGAGCAGCCCGGCGTCCAGCTTGGCTCGGGGCTCGAGAAGGAGATCGAGAAGAACTTCGTGCGCCGTGAGCTGCGGCTCGTCGGGGCCGGGGACGTCGGGGCGGTCGACTACCCCGCGCGTGTGCGCGAGACGTACGCGCAGGATCTCTGCCGCTCGGTCGACGACGAGGCCATCGCGGCGCGCGGCTACCGCATCGTGGTCGACTACGGCTACTCGGCGGCCTCGTACCTGCTGCCGCTCGTGCTGGGGCCGCTCCGCGTCGAGTTGATCTCCGCGCACGGCTTCAGCGGCGGGAGCGGGGGCGAGGCGGGCGTCTCGTCGGACGAGCTCGTCGCGCAAACCCGCAGGCTCGTGGGCGCCGTGGGCGCGGACCTCGGCGTCGTCTTCGACCGGGCGGCCGAGCGGCTCTTCGTCGTCGACGAGACCGGGCAGGACGTTCCTCCGGAGCAGACGCTGCTCCTGTTCCTGACGCTGCTGGCCGCGGCAGGAAGGACCGGCAAGATCGCTGTCCCGGTCACGGTCACGCACCACGTCGACCGCATGGCCGAGGCGGCCGGCTTCGAGGTCGTGAGGACTCCTCATTCGCTGGCCGCGCTCACGCGTGCGGCAGCGGAGGAGGAGGTCGTGTTCGCGGGCGGCGTCGGCGGCGGTTACGTCTTCCCCGAGTTCCTACCGGCCTACGACGCAGTCGCGAGCCTGGCGAAGCTGCTCGAGCTGCTCGCCCCGGTGCGCCGCCCGCTCTCCGAGCTCGTCGCCGAACTGCCGCACCCGACGCTCGTGCACGAGACGCTCAACTGCCCGTGGTCGATGAAGGGCACGCTGATGCGAGTCGTCACCGAGCGGCTCAAGGGCCGCGATCTCGATCTGACCGATGGGATCAGGATGTTCGACAACGGCGGGTGGGCGCAGGTGCTGCCCGACCCGGACGAGCCGCTGGTGCACGTGTTCGCCGAAGGGGACTCCGAGGAGGCGACGGGAGAGCTCGCCGCCGAGATGCGCAGCCTCGTCGAGGGCGTCCTCGAGCAGGACCCTGGCGGCGCGGAGCGAAAGCTCGAGTCTCAAGTGTAGGTTGACCCTTGGGGGCGGCTCTTGCTTGAATGCCAGGGCTCGCCCTCGACGGAAAGGATGCTGTGGAACCGCTGCCCGATCTCGCTTCGCTGTCCGACGCCGAGCTCAAGGAGCTGATCGACGGTCTCGAGAAGGAGGAGAACGAGATCTCGTACCGCCGCCGGATCCTGCACGGCAAGATCGACATTTTGAAGGCCGAGCTCCAGGACCGGCTGAAGAAGGCCGTCGAGGCGGGGGAGGGGAGCTCGATCGTCGAGGCCAACCTCGAGAAGCTCACCGAGATCCTCGCCCGGAAAGCAGCACCACCGGCCTAGGTCGATGAGCCATATCTACTGCCCCGAGTGCGGCTTTCAGAACCCGGAGGCCGCCAACTACTGCTCGAAGTGCGGCGCCATGCTCGTCCACGATTCCACGTCGGAAGGGGACACGACCATGACGTTCACGCCTGACGAGGGCGAGGAGAGCGAGGGGTCGCCGATCGCGGAGGAGGTCACGGCGGAAGGGCCTGCGCTCGTCGTCCGCTCCGGCGGCGGCCGCGCCGGCGAGCACTTCTCGCCGAAGGGCGAGCGGACGACGATCGGACGCTCCCCCGACTGCGACATCTTCCTCGACGACGTCACGGTCTCGCGCAAGCACGCCGAGCTGCTCGCCGAGAACGGCCGCTTCACGATCAGAGACCTCGGCAGCCTGAACGGCACGTACGTGAACCGGCGCCGGATCGAGTCGTCGCCGCTGGCGGACGGCGACGAGCTGCAGATCGGCAAGTACCGCCTGACGTTCCTGGTGGGGGCCGGCTAGTGGCCGTCGCGCCGGCTCGCGACGAGCGCCTGCTCCGGATCGGGGCGGTCTGCGACCGGCTCCGCGACGAGTTCCCCGACGTCTCGATCTCGAAGAT
>DATFQE010000173.1:0-8093 GCA_035264445.1 Gaiellaceae bacterium
ATCTTCGATCTCCTTCCACAGCGAAAGACGACCCGGGCGTTCGACCGGCGACGGGCGCTCTCGACGGAGGAGCTCTCGATCGTCCTCCGCTCGGTCTTCGGCGTCCATGGCTCGGCGACGGCGCTGCCCGGCGTGGTCACGTTGAAGCGGACGAGCCCGTCGGGCGGCGGCCTGCATCCCGTCGAGGCGTATCTGCTCGTCGCGGACGTCGACGGGCTGGAGCCGGGCCTCTATCGATACTTGACCGAGCAGCACGCCCTGGAGCTGCTCGAAGCGCTCGAGTCCGCGGCCGCTGCCAGGAGGCTGGGAACGAGCTTCATGTCAGGCCAGACGTACTTCGGGTCGGCGCACGTGCTCGTGCTCATGGCGGCTCGCTTCGAGCGGAACCACTGGAAGTACAGCGGTCACGACAAGGCGTACCCCGCGATCCTGATGGACGCCGCCCATCTCAGCCAGACGCTCTACCTCGTGGCGGCGGAGCTGGGCCTGGGCGCATTCGTCACCGCAGCGGTGAACACGGCGGACGTCGACGAGCGGCTCGGGCTCGACGGCTACCGCGAGGGCTCGCTCGCGATCTGCGGGTTCGGGCCGCCGGCGGCCGAGTCGTCGCCGTTCGATCCGACGTTCGTCCCCTTCGTCCCTAGCCGCTGACGAGCGCGCGCGCGTAGTCCTGCGCGTCGAAGGGCCTCAGGTCGTCAAGCCCCTCCCCCACGCCGACGAGCTTCACGGGCAGAGCGAGCTCGTGCGCGATCGCGAGCGCGACGCCGCCGCGCGCGGAGCCGTCGAGCTTCGTCAGCGCCACGCCCGTCACCGACACCGCCTGGCCGAACAGCCGGGCCTGCTGGAGCGCGTTCTGGCCCGTGGTCGCGTCGACGACGAGCAACGTCTCGTGCGGCGCGCCGGGCAGCCGCTGCTCGATGACGCGGCGCACCTTGGCCAGCTCCTCCATCAGGTTCGTCTGCGTGTGCAGGCGGCCGGCCGTGTCGACGATCACGACGTCCCGGCCGCGCGCCTGGGCGGCGTCGATGGCGTCGTAGGCCACGGCGGCGGGGTCGCCGCCCTTCTGCGAGCCGACGATGTCTGCGTGCGCGCGCTCCGCCCAGATCTCGAGCTGCTCGTCGGCGGCCGCGCGGAAGGTGTCGGCGGCCGCGAGGACGACGGAGTGGCCGTGCTCGCGGAGCTTGTTCGCGAGCTTCCCGATCGTCGTCGTCTTCCCCGTGCCGTTGACGCCGACGACGAGCACGACGCTCGGACCGTCGTGGACTGCCAGCCGCGCGCCGCCGTCACGCTCGAGCAGCCTGGCGGCCTCCTCCACGAGCGCTTCGCCGAGGTCGCCGACGCCGTCGCGAGCCTCCAAGCGCTGGACGAGCTCCGCGGTCGCGGGCACGCCGACGTCGGAGGCGATCAGCGCCTCCTCGAGGCGCTCCCAGGCCGCGTCGTCGCCGGGGTCGAACGAGTCGAGAGCCAGCTGCTCGGTCAGCGCGCGACGGCTCTTGCCCAGGGAATCGCGCAGCCGAGAGAAGAGGCCTGTGCGCTCCTCCTCTTCCTCCCGCCCCTCGCCGGGCTCGCCGAGCAGATCGGCCCACGTTCTCGACATGAGGCGGCGAAGGTTACGCGGCTGACGCCGACGCCTCGCGAGGCGTGCGCCGCGAGACGATCTGCGAGACGCCGTCGCCGCCCATCGTGACGCCGTAGAGCGTGTCGGCCGCCTCCATCGTCCGCTTCTGGTGCGTGATCACGACGAACTGCGCGCGATCGGAGAAGCGGCGGAGAAGCTCGACGAAGCGTCCGATGTTCGTGTCGTCGAGCGCGGCCTCGACCTCGTCGAGGAGGTAGAAGGGCGACGGCCGCGCGAGGAAGACCGCGAAGAGGAACGCGATCGCGGTGAGCGCCTTCTCGCCGCCGGAGAGCAGCGACAGCCGCGTCACTTTCTTGCCCGCGGGGCGAAGCTCGACTTCGATTCCGTGCTCGCCGTCCTCGTCCTCCGGGTCAGGCTCTGTGAGGCGCAGCCGCCCCTCTCCGCCCGGGAAGAGCACGCCCGCGACCTCGTGGAAGTTGCGCGCGACCGCGTCGAAAATCTCGGCGAAGCGGGTCTCGACTGTCTCCGCCAGCTCGGCGCGCAGCGTCTCGAGCTCGGCGAGGCTCGCGTCGAGGTCGGCGCGCTGGGTGGTGAGCTCGTCCAGCCGCTCCTTCTCGGCCTCGTACTCCTCCTTCGCGAGCGGGTTCACCCGGCCGAGCTGTTCGCGGCGGGCGCGGAGGCGGTCGACGCGCTCCGACAGCGCCTCGCGGTCGTCGCCCTCGGCCGCCTCCGCGTCCGCGGCCTCGAGCCGGCGGCGGGCCTCTGCGGCGGCGGCCTCGATCTGCGCCCGCTCGACGTCGAGCGCTGCGGCGCGCTCCGACGCCTCGGTCTGGGTTCGCCTGAGCTCGGCCTCGGCCGCGCCGAGATCTCGGAGCTTCGCGGCCAGCTGCTGCGTGCGCGCCCCGCCGGCGTCGGCGCGGGCGGTGAGGGCGGGCTCGAATCGGCGCTGCGTGTCGGTCTCCAGGGTGGCGCCGAGGCGCTGCGCCAGCGCGGCGAGCGCGCGGAGCTTCGCGGGGTCCCGGCGCGCCGCGACCCGAGCGCGCTCCTCGAGCTCGCGCAGGTGCACGGTCGGGGTCTCGACGTCGGCGGCGGGGCGGCCTTCGGCGGCGCGCGTCGCTGCGGCGCGCAGCGTCGCATCGAGGCGCTCCGCTCCGCGCACCACGCGGCCGAGCAGGGCGGGGTCGGCGAAGCGGCGGCGCAGCCGGGCCGGCACGGCGTCGAGCGCCGCCTTTGCCTCCGCCGCCTCCCTCGCGCGGCGGTCCGCTTGGGTGGCCGCAACGGC
Organism: Gaiellaceae bacterium; assembly: GCA_035264445.1. Taxonomy (GTDB): domain Bacteria; phylum Actinomycetota; class Thermoleophilia; order Gaiellales; family Gaiellaceae; genus DATFQE01. The sequence continues at coordinate 2,862 of DATFQE010000173.1, forward strand.
CGCAGCGCGGGCCAGCTGGTCGGCCTCGGCGGCGAGCGTCTTGCGCCGGGTCTGGAGCTCGAGGAGCAACGCCTCGGCGGTTTCGCCGGCGTACCAGAGCTCACCGCGTTCGGGGTCGAAGCCGTGGCCCTCTGCCGTGACGGCCGGACGGGTGGCGCGGAGCAGCTCTTCCGCAGAAACCACGTCGACCGAGCGAAGGAGCTGCTCGGCGCGGTCGCTCAGGAGCACGACCACATTGCCGAGGCCCTCGGCGCGTGCCTTCTCGACGAGGGCCAGCGCCGACTCGGGGTCGTCGGCCACGAGCGCCGAGGCTCTCGGCCCGAGCGCCGCCGCGAGCGCCTTCTCGCCGCCCACTTCCGGATCCACGAGCGAGAGTGCCAGCCGCTCGCCCCGCTCGGCGAGGGCGCGGGCGGCGGGAGTGAGCCCCTCGCGCTCCGCCAGGGCACGGTCCAGCGCCTCGAGGCGGCTTCGCGCGACCCTCGCCGTCTCGGCCAGCGTGTCGCGGAGAGACGCCGCGTCGCGCGCGCCTACCGCCGTGCCGGCGGCCTGCTGCTCGAGGCGGGCCGGCTCCAGGACCGCGGCCTCCTCGGCGGCCGCGACCTCGGCGCCGACGTCCGCGAGCAGCGCCCGAGCGCGCTCGGCGCGGAGCGAGAGACGTTCGGCCGCGGTGCGCAGCCGGTGCTCGCGCTCGCGGGCGGCGGTCGCCTCGGCGACTGCGCCGCGAGCCTGCTCGAGCTCCTCCGGCGCCGGCCCGGCGACGACGTGTTCCAGCGCCGCCTGGAACGACGCCGCCAGCTCCTCAGCGGCCTCCCGCCGAAGCGCGAGCCGTTCGGCGGCGCTCCGGAGCCGGTAGAGGGCGGCGGTCGCCGCCTCGCGCTTCCCGGCCGCGTCGGCAAGCTCGTCCTCGGCGCCGGCCCGCTCGGCGAGAACGTCCTCGAGCCGACTCTCGACGCGTCGCCGCTCGAGCTGAGCGGCGGTGCGGCGTTCGTCGACGGCCACGCGGCGCTCCTCGTGCTCGCCGAGGTCGAGCTCGGCGAGCCGGGCCTCGAGGCCCGCGATCTCGACGCCGAGCTTCTCGGCCCGCTCGGCCGCGGTCGCCTGCAACGCCAGCGGCCGCAGGCGCTTCCGCACCTCCGCCTCGAGGTCACGCGCGCGCTCGACCTGCGCCGCGACGCGCTTGAGCTTCAGCTCTGCCCTGTGCTTGCGCCGCTTGAATCGCCCGAGACCGGCGGCTTCCTCGAGCAGCGCGCGCCGTTCTTCCGGCTTGCTGGCGAGGATCTCCTCGACCCGCCCCTGCCCGATGATCGAGGCGCCCGTCGCCAGGCCCACCTCCGACAGCAACTCGACGAGGTCGATGCGTCGAACCGTGGTTCCGTTCAGCAGATACTGGCCCTCGCCGCCTCGGTGCAGCCGCCGGGCGAGCGAGACCTCCGCGAACGGAAGCCCCCCGAGCGTGCCGTCCTCGTTGTCGAAGACGAGCTCGACCTCGCAGAAGTCGGCGCGCGCCCGCCCCGCCGAGCCGGCGAAGAGGACGTCGTCGGGCTTCTCCGCGCGCAGCTCGCTCGGCGCGAGCGTCCCCGTGGCCCAGAGCAGCGCGTCGGACACGTTCGACTTGCCGGAGCCGTTCGGCCCCACGACGACGGCCACACCCGGCTCGAGCCGGACGTCGACCGCGTCCGGAAACGACTTGAAGCCGCGCAGGCAAAGCGAGCGCAGATGCACGCGCAGAGTCTGACGACCGCCTCGGCTAGCGGCCCGCTTCGAGGTCGGCGAGCGCCTGCTTGGCCGCCGACTGCTCGGCCGCCTTCTTCGAGCTGCCGGTGCCGACGCCGGCCTGCTCGCCGTCGATCACGGCCGCGCACGTGAACGTGCGCTCGTGTGGCGGTCCGCCGACCTCGAGGACGGAATAGGTGACGGAGCGCCCCAGCCGGGCGAGCGCCTCCTGGAGCTCCGTCTTGTGGTCGACGTACGTCGTCAGCGCGTACTCGATCCGCGGCCAGAACGCGCCGACCACAGCTTCCTCGATCGTCTCGAACCCGTGCTCGAGGAAGAGCGCCGCGAGCGCCGCCTCGAGCAGCGCCGCGAGCACGTTGCGGTTCCGCGAAAGCCGCTCGAGCTCCTCGTCTGGCACAGGGGCGCCGCGTGCGAGGAGCTGCTCGCCGAGACCGAGGTCGCGCGCCACCACGGAGCAGCTGGCACGGGAGACGACGTGCGAGCGGACCTTCGCCATCCGGCCCTCGGAGAAGTCGGGGTAGTTGTCGTAGAGCGTGCGGGCGACCGCGAGCTCGAGCACGCTGTCGCCGAGGAACTCGAGCCGCTCGTACGAGGCGGCGCGGTCGGGCGCCCACGACGAGTGGGTGAAGACGTTCTCGAGCCGCTCCTCGGGGAGCTCCTCGATCAGGCGTTCGAGCGGAGCGAGGCCGACCGCGGGACTGCGGCTACTGGTGGGTCGAGACGTAGTCGACGGCCTGACCGACGGTCGTGATCTTCTGGGCGTCCTCGTCGGAGATCTTGATCCCGAACTGGTCCTCGAGCTCCATGATCAGCTCGACGAGATCCAGCGAGTCGGCGTCGAGGTCCTCCTGGAACGACGCTTCCTCGTTGACCTCGTTTTCGTCGACACCGAGCTGCTCGCTCAGTACGGACTTGACGCGCTCGAAGACTTCTTCGCGGGACGCTGCCATGTGACCTCTCTCTCGAGGGTTGTCTGTCAAGGGGCCGAAAAGCGCGCCGATGCTACCACGCGTTCCTGGAGCCTTTCGCGGAGCCGCGCGACGACATCGTGCTCGGCTCCGTGGGCGGCCAGGCGGATCGCGTTGGCGACCGCACGACGGTTGGAATTGCCGTGGGCGATGACAACCAGGCCGCGGAGCCCGAGCAGGTACGCGCCGCCGTACGTGTCCGGGTCGAGGCGGGCTCGGAGCCCGCGCGCCGCAGGACGGATCAGCAGGCCGCCGAGCTTGCCGCGGGCGCTCGCCGTGATCTCCGCGCGAAGCGCGTCGAGGACGGTCTTGATCGTGCCCTCGAGCAGCTTCAGAGAGACGTTCCCCGTGAAGCCGTCGGTAACGATCACGTCGGCCCCGCCCTCGAGAAGATGGCGGCTCTCGATGTTGCCGCGGAAGTCGAGCTCCTCGGCTTCGGCGAGCAGCTCGTGGGCCTCGAGCGTCAGCTTGCTGCCCTTCTCCGGCTCCTCGCCGATCGAGAGCAGGCGCACCTCGGGGCGTTCGACGTCGAGGACCTCGCGGGCGAAGATCGCTCCCATCTGACCGAACTGGAGCAGGTGCTCGGGTCTCGCGTCGGCGTTCGCGCCGGAATCGAGCAGCACCGACGGCCGCGTCCGGCTCGGCAGGACGACGGCGATCGCCGGACGGCGAACGCCGGGGAGGCGTCGGATGTGCACGAGCGAGGCTGCGAGCATCGCGCCGGTGTTGCCCGCGCTCAGCGCGACGTCGGCCCGTCCCTCTGCGACGGCGCGGCAGGAGGCCACAAGCGAGCTTTCAGGCTTCTCTCTGACCGCGTCGGCCGGCTTCTCGTCCATCGCGATCGCCTGCGACGCCTCGATCAGGTCGAGGCCGCCGGTGTCGAGGCCCGGCGGGCCGGTGAGGATCGGCTCGATCTCCGCCGAGCGCGCTTCGAGCGCGCCGGCGACGATCTCGTCGGGCGCGTTGTCGCCGCCCATGGCGTCGACGGCGACCCGGATCATCGGCCTACGGCGCTGCGCTGCGGAGCGGCTCGACCTCGCGGCCGCGGTAGGTGCCGCAGGTCGGGCAAACGCGGTGGGGCCGCTTGGGCTGGTGACAGACCGGGCACTCGTTCACGCGAGGCGCCTCGATCTTGTGCTGCGCGCGACGCTTGTCGCGGCGAGACTTCGACGTTTTCCTCTTGGGGACAGCCATGGCCGACGGCGCACTGTAGCGGAACTTGTGACACTCCAGGCACAAAGTCTTGACTCAGGCTGCTGGGATTCGTCCACAGCTCCAGCGCTCCGGCGGACCGGGCCAGTGTCACGGCCTTGTAACGGATGCCCGGGGATGCCCGGTGGTGAGCGACCGCGCTTGGCACTGTTTTGTCACTCAGGCTGCCGGCGGACAAAGGGCCGTTTCGCACTTAGGACGGGTCGAAAGCGGTCGAAATGCCCGAAACGGCGACCTCACGCGTCGGCTGCACGGCTTCGAGGAAGCGGCGGTCGTGGCTCACGACGACCAGCGTCCCTTCGTAGGTTTCGAGCGCACGCTCGAGCTCGTCGATCGCGGGGAGGTCGAGGTGGTTCGTCGGCTCGTCGAGCACGAGCAGGTTCACGCCGCGGGCTGCCACGAGCGCGATGCCCGCACGCGTTCGCTCGCCCGGCGACAGTGAGGAGGCCGGGCGGAGCACGTCGTCCGCACCGAGGCCGAACTTCGCGAGCAGCGTCCTCGCCTCCTCGGGCGGGACGTCCGCGCGCGCCGCGAAGCCGTCCACGAGCGTCTCAGAGCCGAATGCGTCTCGCCTCTGATCGAGCTCGCCGATCACCGTGCTCGGACCGAGCCGTCGTTCGCCGCTCGCCAGCGGCAGCCGGCCGAGCAGACCCTCGAGGAGCGTCGACTTGCCGCTCCCGTTCGGCCCCGTCAGCGCAACCCGCTCGCCCGCGCCAAGGACCAGGTCGACCGGGCCGAGCCGGAAGGCGCCCCGCGCTACGACCGCCGCATCGAGCCGTGCGACGACGTCGCCTCCGCGCGTCGAGGGGGACAAGGCCAGCCGCAGATCCCACGGCTCCCACGGCTTGTCGACCCGCTCGAGCGTCTCGAGCTGCCGCTCGACCGAGCGCGTCCGCTGCGAGAGCGCCTTCTTCAGCCGCCGGCTCGCGCCCTTGCCGGCGGTCGTCGCCTGCCCCCGCCGGCCGCGGAGGGCGTCCCCGAGTTCGCGCCGCCGCTCGTCGTAGCGCCCGTACACGGAGTACTGGTGCTCCCGCTCCAGTCCGCGGAGGCGCTCGTACTCGGCGAACCCGCCCGCGTACTCGCGCGCGCTCCTCGTCCGTTCCTCGAGTTCGACGACGCGATTGACGGTTCGGTCGAGGAAGGCACGATCGTGCGAGACGACGACGATTCCGGCGTCCGACTCGGACACGAATCGCTCCAGAACGTCCAGCCCCGCGAAGTCGAGGTCGTTCGTCGGCTCGTCGAGCAGCAGCAAGTCGTGGCGGGCCAGCACGATCGACGCGAGCGCCGCGCGCGCGGCCTCGCCGCCCGAGAGGCC
>DATFQE010000174.1:0-6482 GCA_035264445.1 Gaiellaceae bacterium
CCATGGTTCCCCTGGTGGACCCCTCCTTGCGCCGATGTATGACGCCGTTCTTTTCGATCTCTTCACGGCGCTCCTGGATTCGCAGCCGCTGTGGCGTGAGGTCGCCGGCAGTGCGGCAGTCGGTGCGAGCTGGCGGGAGGAATGCAGCCGCCTCGCGTACTCGGCCGGACCGTACCGCCCGTTCGTCGAGATCGTCTCGCAGGGGGCGCGGCTCGCCGGCGTGCCGCCCGCGCGGGCGGCGGATCTGCTTCGTGGAATGGGAGAACAGCTTGGCCCCTGGCCCGAGGCACCGGAGGTGCTCAGACGGTTGAGCGAGCAGGTCCGCATCGGCGTCGTCACGAACTGCTCCGAAGAGCTCGGGCACCGTGCAGCCGCGCGCGTAGGCGTCAACTTCGACACGGTCGTGACCGCCGAAGCCGCAGGCGCTTACAAGCCAAGCCTCGAGCCGTACAGACTCGCACTGGACAGGTTGGGCGTCCGGCCATCGCGCGCGCTGTTCGTGGCCGGCTCGCCCGCCGACATCACGGGAGCAGGCCGCGCCGGGATGGGCGTGTTCTGGCACAACCGTCTTGAGCTGCCTCTCGGGGAGCGCCAGGCGCCGTTCGCGGAGCACGACTCGCTCGAGCCTCTCCTCGCGCTCGTGATCGAACGCTCTGCTGATTGCTAGTTCGGCACGCGGGTAGAAGGCGCTGGTGCTACGACTCCGGAGTCTCATCGCGATCGCCTACCTCGTCGTCGGCCTGATCGTCGCCGCCAACGACAACTATCTTCGCAACCTTGAGAATGTCCGCCAGGTCGTTTCCGCCGTCCTTGCGATCGTCCTCTGGCCGCTCGTTCTCCTGGGCGTCGACCTCCACATCCGCGGCTAGCGCGGCCGCGCTCGCGGCCGCCGGAGCCCTGCTCCTCCGCCGGCTCTGGGACGACGTCGGTGCGAAGCCGCTCTTCGAGGACGAGGCCGTCGCGGGCCTGGTCGCGGCGCGGCCCGTGCACGAGCTGGTCGGCACGGTGATGTGGGACCGGGGTGGCGCGCCGCTCCACTTCCTGCTCGCACATGCGGGCTTCGCGGTCTCAGGCGGTTGGGAGACGCTGCGCTGGCTGTCCGTCGCGGCCGCGCTCGCCTGCGTGCCGATCTGCTTCGACCTGGGACGGCGCCTGGCCGGGCCGCCGGCGGGGGCCGTTGCCGCTCTCGTCGTCGCGGCCTCGACGGTGCTGTCGATCTACGGGTCGTTCGGGCGCATGTACGCACTTCTCGTCCTGGCGGGCGCGATTGCGGCGGACCTGTTCGTTCGTGCGCTCCAGCTTCGAACACCACGCGCCGCGGCGCTGGCCGCCGCAGGCGCCTGGCTGCTTCCCGCGGTGCACCCCTACGGGGCGATACCGGTCGCGGCCGGCGTGCTCGTGGCGCTGTGGCTCTGGCGCTTCCGGCCGTTCCGGGCGGGCGTGCCCGCGCTGCTGGTGGGCCTGGCGGCGATCCCGTTCGCCGTGGCGGATCTGCGCCTGTCGGGCCGGTTCGGGGTCGGCGTGTCGGGCGAGTCGTCGCTCGCGTCGCCGACGGAGGCGTGGAAGCAGTTCGGCCGTGCCATCGAGTCGTTCGCCGGCGGTGGAGAAGCGATCGTCGTCGGCGCCTTCTGCGTGCTCGCGGTCGTCGGCGCCGTGGCGCTCGCACGCGAGCGCCACGCGTTCGTCGTCGTCGCTGCCGCCTCGCTGCTCGCACCGCCGGTCCTCTTCATGCTCGTGCGCTCGGCGGGATCGCCGGGACTGTCGCCGCGTCACCTCGCCTACGCGCTGCCCGTGTGGGCGGCGCTGATCGGCGTCGGAATCACCCGCGTTTCGAGCCGGCAGGCATGGATCGGCGTCGCCGTCGCCGGGGTCGCGGCTGTAGTGGCGGCGCCGGGCGGAATCGTCGACCCGCGCGCCGCGACGTCGAACGCGATCCTGGGCGGTGGGCCGGGCGAGATCGCTCCCGGGAGCCCTGGATCCGTCGCCGAGGCCGCAACGTGGGCCCGCTCGACGGTGCGGCCCGGCGACCTGCTCTTCCCGTACTCGCCCGTATTCCTCGCCGCCCTGCCGGAGTCCGGAAAGGGGCTCTCGCTCCCGTACGGGCAGGCGCCGCTCCTGCGCCGCACGCTCCGGAGGGCGGACTGGCCCGTGCCCGGCATCGTGATCGCGGTGCCGCTGGTGGGCGGCGTCGTCGGCGGCAGGTGGCCTGCCTCTCGGGCCTCGACGTACAGCTCGAGCGACTGGTTTCTCCTGCGTGTGGCGGGCCCGTTCGCCGACGAGCGCGCCCTCCTGTCCGCCGCGTCCGACGCGTTGGCCGCCGTCGATCGCAGCGCCGCCCGCCGCGACTTCCACCTCGACGCGTACCTCGAACGGAACCGCCGCGTCCTGCGCGAGGCCCTCGATTCGACCGCGTCGTAGCTACACTTTCGCGCCGGAATGGCAGGCGAACGAGTCAAGCTCGCGGTGCAGGCGCGAGACGCGCGCGGCTCCGCCGAGGTCCGGCGGCTGCGCAAGCAGGGCCTCATCCCTGGCGTGATCTACGGCGGCGGGAAGGATCCGGCCGCGATCTGCGTGCCCGAGCGGACACTGCGGAAGGCGCTCACCGGCAGCGGCGGCCTGCACGCGATCCTCGACGTCGTCGTCGAGGGCGACGGCAAAGCCGACCCGCGTCCCGCGATCCTCAAGGACTACCAGCAGGACGTGATCACCGGCCGCGTCTCGCACATCGACCTCCACCAGGTTCGCCTCGACCGCCCGATTCAGGCGTCGATCGTCGTCCAGCTGGTCGGCGAGTCGGCCGGCACCAAGGAGGGCGGGGTGCTCTCGCAGGTCTCCCGCGAGATCAACGTCGAGGCGCTACCGATGGAGATTCCCGAGCACATCGAGGCCGACGTGACCCCGATGCAGATCGGTGACACGCTCCGGCTCGCCGACATCCCGGCTATCGGCGGCGTCACGTTCCTCGACGATCCCGAGGAGACCGTCCTCGCCACCGTCAGTGCGCCGACCGTCTTCGAGGAGCCCGAAGAGGCGCTCGAGGAGGGCGAGGAGGGCGTCGAGCTGGCGGAGGGCGAGGAAGCGCCCGAGGGTGCCGCGGAGGCACCGGCCGAGCCCGAGGCCGACGCAGCGGGCGAGCCGGGCACCGTCGAGGACTAATCGATGCGCCTGCTGCGTCGGGGCGAGCAGGCCTCGACGCTCGACCTGCTCGTCGCGGGGCTCGGCAATCCGGGGCGCGAGTACGAGCGGACCCGGCACAACATCGGCCGGCTCGTCGCGGACGAGCTTGCGCGCCGGCACGGCGGCTCGTTCCGCTCGAAGTTCTCCGGCCGCCTCGCCGAGACGCGTCTCGGCGACCTTCGGCTCGCGCTGCTGGAGCCGGAGACGTACATGAACGAGTCCGGACGCTCGCTCGCCGCCGCAGCACGGTTCTTCAAGGTCGAGCCGTCCGCGCTTGTCGTCGTCCACGACGACGTCGACCTCGAGGCCGGCCGCCTCCAGGCTCGGCTCGGCGGTGGACTCGCCGGCCACAACGGCCTCCGCTCGATCGCGCAGGCGCTCGGCACGCAGGACTTCCTGCGCCTCCGAATCGGCGTCGGGCGGCCGGGCCGCGGCGATCGCCGGCCGGTCGCCGACTACGTCCTGTCGCCGTTCGAGCCCGAGGACGACGTCGACGAGCTCGTCTCGCGCTCGGCCGACGCGGTCGAAATGCTGGCCCGCGACGGGCTCGAGCGCACGCAGTCTCGCTACAACTAGGCCTGTGGGGGACATGATCGTCGTGCGGGACGGCGGGGCGGGCGGCCCCGGTCGCCGCGACGGCGATTCCCCTCAGCGCAAGCGGCGGACGTGGTGGGAGATCCAGCACCCCGAGGGGTCGGAGGGCACGTGGCGCGACTTGCCGCGGCTGGTCTGGGATTCGCTCAAGCTCGTGTGGGGCGCTGGACGGCGCGAGTTCCTGGTCATGTCGGGCCTCCAGCTGATTCAAGCCGTCGGCGTCGCCGCACAGCTCTTCATCGGCAAGGCGGTGCTCGATGCCGTCCTCGCGGCGGGCGCGACCGACGACTTCGCGAGCGTCCTCCCCGAGCTGGCCGGCCTGGTTGGGATAACCGTCGCCCTCGATTTCGCACGCGCGATCGAGACCGAGCAGACGCGCGTGCTCAGCGAGCTGGTGGGCAGGCAGGCGCTCAGCCGTGTGATCGACGTGTCGACACGCGTCGACCTCCTTGCCTTCGAGTCGCCCGATTTCTACGACCGGCTCCAGCGCGCCCGCGCGCAGGGCATGTTCCGCTCGATGCAGACGGTCAACGGCCTGCTCGGCCTCGTCGGCTCCGTCGTGACCGCGGGCGGAATCATCCTCGCTCTCGCCGCTTTGCAGCCGCTGCTGCTCCCGCTCGTCCTCGTCGGCTACATCCCGCTGTGGTTCGTGTCGACGCTGAACAGCCGCGACCTCTACCGGTTCATGCACGGGATGACCCCGAACGAGCGGCAGCGGCACTACCTCGAGCGGATCCTGATGGGACGTGACCCTGCGAAGGAAGTGCGGTCGTTCCGGCTGGCGACGTTCCTCCGCGGACGCTACGACCGGCTGTACGACGAGCGGATCGACGAGCTGCGGTCGCTGGCTCGCCGGCGGATGGGTCGGTCGCTGCTCGGCTCCGTGGCGGGGGCCGCGGTCACGGCGGGAACCGTCGCCGTGCTCGCGTGGCTCTTCGTGACGGGTCGCATGGGGCTCGCGGCCGCGGGCACGGCGGTTTTCGGTCTCTACCAGCTCGGCGGCCGGCTCCGGGGCCTCTACATGAGCGCGACCTCGCTCTACGAGGCGACGCTGTTCATTCGCGACTACTCGTCGTTCCTCGAGCTGGAGCCGGCGCGATGGGCACATGACGGGGCGGGCGGGCGCGCGCCCCGACGCTTCGAGCGCTTGGTGGCGGAGAACGTGTCGTTCACGTATCCGGAGTCCAACCGGCGCGCGGTCGACGGGGTGTCGGTCGAGATCGGGGCCGGCGAGGTGATCGCCCTCGTCGGCGAAAACGGGTCGGGCAAGACGACTCTCGCGAAGATGCTCGCCGGCCTGTACCGGCCCGAGTCCGGGCGGATCCGGTGGGACGGCGTCGACCTCGCGGACGTGGACGCGGACGAGCTGCGCGACTCGATCGCCGTCATCTTCCAGGACTTCGAGCGCTATCTCCTGCCCGCGCGCGAGAACGTCGGGCTCGGGAGGAGCGAGTCGATCGACGACATCGATGCGATTCGTACGGCGTCACAGCGGGCCGATGCCGATCGGTTCCTCGCGGATCTCCCCGAGGGCTACGAGACCATGCTCGGGCGCGAGTTCGCCGGCGGCTACGACCTCTCGATCGGCCAGTGGCAGCGGGTCGCACTGGCGCGGGCGTTCTTCCGCGACGCGCCGTTCGTGATCCTCGACGAGCCGACGGCGGCGCTGGACGCACGCTCGGAGAGCCAGCTCTTCGATCGCATGCGCGAGCTGCTCGAGGGCCGTTCCGTCGTGCTCATCTCGCACCGGTTCTCGAGCGTCCGCAACGCCGACCGGATCTACGTGCTCCACGACGGCCGCGTGGTGGAGCACGGCGGGCACGACGAGCTGATGGCCGCTGAGGGCCTGTACGCGGAGCTCTTCACGCTCCAGGCGCGCGCGTATCTCGACACACAATCCGTACAAACGCGCGCGAAATAGCGCGCTACCGTGCCGAGCGTTCCCCGGGTGGGAGGGGGTTGGGGATGGGCGGCCAGCCCGGCGCCACGGGCCATGGTCTAACGGCCACGGCGTTTTTCCGGGTCTTGACACCGGTCGCCGCGTCGTCATAACCTTGCCACCTGAATCACCTATCACCTTTTCAGGAGGGCAGCGTCCAGATGCATCGGATTCGTTGGGCGAGACTCGCCGTCGCGGCGACGTCTCTACTTCTCGCAGCCGGCTTCGTGGGGGCGTCGGCGAGCGCGCACCCGAGCGGCACGCGTGCCGCGGAGGGCCAGTCGGCCGGCTCGGTCAAGGTCGGCATCATCTACTCCCGGACCGGGCTCCTTTCTGCCTACGGGGGGGAGTACATCCAGGGCCTGAAGCTCGGCCTGGACTACGCGACGAAGGGCACGGGCAAGGTCAACGGCAAGAAGATCGAGATCACCGCGGTCGACGACGGCACCGACCCGGCGAAGGCCGTCACGGCCGCGAAGGACCTGATCGGCCGGGGCTACAAGATCATCGGCGGCAGCATCTCGTCCGGCGTCGCGCTTCAGATCGCGCCGCTCGCGGAGCAGAACCGCGTCCTCAACATCTCAGGGCCGGCCGCGACCGACCTGATCACGGGCGCGAACCGCTACACGTTCCGCTCGGGCCGGCAGTCGATCCAGGACACGCTGGCGGTCAAGGAGATCCTGGGCAAAGGCACGGGCAAGAAGATCGTCGTGCTCGCGCAGGACTCGGCCTTCGGCCAGGGCAACGTCGCCGCCGTCCGCACGTATCTCGG
>DATFQE010000175.1:0-3836 GCA_035264445.1 Gaiellaceae bacterium
CGCGCGCTCGCACAGGATCTCGTCAACCGTTTCGTGCAGGCCGGCGCCGTGAAGATCTTCGTCGGCCCGCATACCGGCTTGCGCGGCCCGACACGCATCGTGAGGCCGCTCGTCCACCACGACGACCACCTGCACGTCCGCCTGCACGACGACCGGGCGGAGCGCATCCAGCTCGGCGAGTCGACGGAAGGACGTCCGATCTACGCGTTCCGGCTCGGCAACCCGGCAGCGAGGAAGCTGCTCGTGGTCGGAACCATCCACGGGAACGAGCCGGCCGGAATGGCGGTCACACGGCGGCTGCTCGGCGTCAGCCCGCCGCTCCACGCCGAGCTGTGGGTGGTGCCCGACCTCAACCCGGATGGGCTCGCAGCCGCGACGCGCGCGAACGCTGCCGGCGCCGACCTCAACCGCGATTTCGGCCGCTTCTCGCAGCCGGAGACGCGCATCGCGCGCGCCCTGATCCGGCAGATCCATCCGTGGCTGAGCGTCTGGTACCACCAGCCGCAGGGCCTCGTCCGAGCGTACGGCGGCAGCGTCGGCGTGGGTCGAGCCTACGCGCGGCTCGCCCGCGCCCGCTACCGCACGATCGTCTGGCCACCCGGAACGGCGGCACGCTGGCAGAACGGCGTCGGCGAGCGCTCGTTCGTCGTCGAGCTCGGCCCGGGCCGCCTCGGCCCGCAAGTGGCGGCCCGCCACGTGCACGCGATCCTCGCGCTCGCCGATTAGGGTCCCGGAGACGTGCTCGACGACGGCGACCGGATTCCAGAGGCCCGGGTGTGGCTCGGCCCACGCGAGCAGGTCACGCTCGGGGAAATCGTCGCGGACGGCCCCGCGCTGTTCTTCTTCTACCTGTTCGACTGGTCCTCCACCTGAACGGACGAGATGGAGCTCCTGCGTGACAGGAGCGAGGAACTCCAGGATGCAGGGGTCCGGCCGTTCGGGATCTCCCGCGACTCGCCGTGGACGCACGTCGCCTGGATGCAGGCGCTCGACCTGACGGTCCCGCTGCTCTCGGACTGGAACGCCCAGGCGACCCGCGCGTTCGGGCTCGAGCGCTCGTATCGCGGGATGGAGGACGTGCCGGTGCGGTCGGCGTTCCTCGTCGACCAGGGCGGTACGGTGCGGCGCGCATGGCGCTACGACGACGCCGAGGTGCCGGACCTGGACGCCATCGTGGCGGCCGCGCGCGAGTTGTAGCCCTCGTCGCCGCGACCTACCTCGGCGCCGGGCTGCTTGCGACGTGGCCGGCGCTCAGGAGCGCGGACGAGGCGTTCCTCGCCCAGGGGTTGCCGGCGCGCGCCGGCGCTGCCGCCCCGGGCGATCACCTGCAGGCCGTCTGGCAGCTCTGGCTTCCTGGTCATCAGCTGGAGCGCGGCGAGGCGCCCTGGCTCGACCCGTACAGCTTCCAGCCCGAGGTCGACCCGCGGCCGAACTTCGCCGGGTGGCCGTTCGCGCTTGTCTTCTGGCCGCTCTACGCGCTCCTCGGAGCGATAGCGGGCTGGAACGCCTTCGTCCTCCTCGGCTTTCTCGGCGCCGGCGCCGCGACCTTCCTCTGGCTGCGGGAGCTCGGCCTGGGCGTGCCGGGAGCGCTGACGGGCGGGCTCGCGTTCGCCCTCGCGCCCTACCTCGTGACGCAGAGCGCGATGGGCCACCTGCTCGCGCCGGTCTCGACGCTGCTCCCGCTCGCCCTCTACGCGCTCGAGCGCGCGCGGCGCGGCCGCGACGCCTGGCTTGCAGTTGCGGGCGCGTCGCTCGCGTCGATCCCGCTCTCCGGGCAGGTTCATCTGACCCTCGGCGCGGTTCCGTTCTTCGTCCTCTACGCCGTGCTCCGCCGTCCGGTACGGATCCGGGCCGTGGCCGGGTGCGCCCTGGCCGCCGTCTTCGGGGCCCTCGCCGTGTACGTGGCCTCGATCCGGGGCTCGGTCGGCGCGGGCCGCCGGTCGTTCGAGCAGGTCGACCGCTACTCCGTCGACCTGCTGGACTTCCTCGCCCGGGACCCGCGACATGGCCTCGAGAGCGCCGCCTTCCTCGGCTGGGTGCTGCCGATCGTCGCGATCGTCGGCGTCGTCGCCGTGATCCTCCAGGGCCGCTACGGGCTCGCGGCCGCGCTCCTCGTCGGCGCCCTCGTGCCGTGCGCCCTCGCGCTCGGCGCGAACCTCCCCGGCTACCGCACGCTCTGGGAGCACGTGCCGGGCCTCGACCAGACGCGCGTCCCGGCACGGTTCATGCCGATCGCCTGCCTCTGCCTCGCCGCGCTCGTCGGCGTGGCGGCCGACCGCGTGCGGCGGCACGCGCTCGTGGCCGGCCTGCTCGTCCTGCTCGCGCTCGACCTGCGGCTCGGGGTGACGCGCTACCACCCCACCGCGGCGGATCCGAGCAACGACGCGTACGCCGCGCTCGCCGACGCCGGGCCAGGCCGCCTGCTCGAGCTGCCCGTCCACCTCCCCGACCGGCAGGAGGCGAGCATTTACCTCCACTACGCGATGCAGGCGCCGCGCGAGCGGCCCTCCGGCTACGCCACGACGGCGCCGAGGGCGGCGGACGCAACCGTCCGCGGGCTGCGCGAGGACCCCTGCTCGGCCCGCGACCTCGGCGTCCGCTACCTGGCCGTGTTCGACCCTGCGAAGCGACCGTGCTCAGGCGTGCTGGTCGGCGAGGACGGGCCGGTCAGCATCTTCCGGCTGCGGAAGGTCTCGAAGTCGCGGGATCGGCGACGGTAGGAGCCAGAGAACGCCCGCGAGCGCCCCGATCGCCCCGATCCAGAGTGTCGGCTGCAGCCCGATCGTGCTCCCGAGCACGCCGCCGGCGAGGGAGCCGAGCGGCCGCACGCCGTAGTTGACGAACGAGTACGCGCCGGACACGCGCGAGCGGAGCCGGTCGGGGATGAGGGCGGCGAAGATCGCGCCCGCGCTGATGTCGAGCATCATCACGCCGACTCCGGACCAGAACTCGGCGAGGAAGAGCATCAGCACCACGACCGAGCGCGGCCCGCTCGCCAGCGGTACGAGCAGAAGCGGCAGTGGAAACAGGACGCAGCCGACCACGTACGCCGGCCCGAGCCCGATCCGGCGGCTGATCCGGCCGGTGACGAGCGAGCCGATGACGCCGCCGACAGCGCCCGCTCCGAGGATCAATCCCAGCGTCCCGGCCGGGACGTCGAGCTCGCGGGTGACGTAGAGGACGAAGAGCGCCCAGAAGACGAAGTTGAAGAAGTTGACCGTCGCGGTCGCGGCGAGGCTGCTTCGCATCACCGGCGAGCGGGCGATGAAGCGGAGGCCGGCGACGACGTGGCCGCGCTCCGCTTCCTCGGTCGCCGGCTCCTCCGGCGAGATGCTGCGCAGGAAGAACGCAGAGAACACGTACGAGCACGCGTCGAGGACGAGCGCGACAGGCGCTGTGACCGCCTGGACGAGCAGCCCGCCGATAGTCGGCCCGGCCACGAACGAGAACGCACGCGTGCCGTTGAGCAGCGACTGGCCCTCGACGTATCCCTCTCGAGGCACCACCGAGATGAAGAGCGTCGGGTTGCTGACGCTGAAGACGACGGCGAGCGAGCCGACCAGGAACTCCGTCACGAACAGCTGCTCGATCGTCAGGACGTCGAGCGCGTAGGCGATCGGAACGCTGGCGACGATGAGCGCGCGCCCGACGTCCGCGGCGATCATCTTCTGTCGCCGCTCGCCGCGCCGGTCGACCCACGCGCCTGCGTGGAGCGAGAACAGGAGGTACGGGAACAGCCCGGCCGCGGTCAGGAGCCCCATCTCGGCGGCGCTGGCGTCGAGGACGAGAACCGCCGTCAGCGGTAGCGCGATCAGTGCGACCTGGTCGCCGACCAG
>DATFQE010000176.1:0-8377 GCA_035264445.1 Gaiellaceae bacterium
CCGCCGGGTGGCCGACATCACCACGATCGTCCTCGACCGGCCGCGCCACCACGACCTCGTAGAGGAGATCCGGGCGGCCGGCGCGCGGATCAAGCTGATCCAGGACGGCGACGTCACGGCGAGCATCTCCGCTGCGATTCGCGGCACCAACGACCACCTTGCGATCGGTATCGGGGGCACGCGACAGGCTGTGCTCGCGGCGGCGGCGCTCCGCTGCCTCGGCGGTGAGCTCCAGGCGCAGCTGTGGCCGACGTCGCGCCGCGAGATCGACGAGGCGCGCGAGCACGCGATCGACGACATCGACCGCGTCTTCCGCCTCGAGGACCTCGCGCCGAGGGAGGTCGTCGTCGCGGCGACGGGCGTCTCGAACGGCGACCTCCTCCGCGGCGTCCGCTACCTCGCGGACAGCGCGCGCAGCCACTCGCTCGTCATGTGCACGTACTGCAACTGGGTCCGGTTCGTGGACGGGATCCACTTCTTCGCGCGCGAGCGCCGTGAGGAGATCCGCCTCACCGGCTGGTAGTCGCTCGAGGCAGACGTCACTTCCCGGTGCAGCGCGGTCGCGGATCGAGGAAGATCCGCGGCTTCGGCAACCCCTCGTGGTGAGGAGGAGACATGGCGTCTAGGGCTGCCCCGGCCGAGTTCGAGCATCTGCGCGAGCACTCCATCGGCCTTCCGCAAGTCCTGTTCCAGTCGATCACGCACATGGCGCCCGGTGCGGCGATCGCGTTCTCGATTCTCGTGTCGGTGCAGTTCGCCGGCCCCGCGCTGCCGCTCGCAGTCCTGGCCGCGCTGGTCGCCTGCCTGCTCGTCGCGATCGCGATCGGGCAGCTGGCGAAGGAGATCCCGTCCGCGGGCGGCCTCTACGCCTACGTCACGCGCGCGCTCGGCCCCGAGGCCGGCTTCATGGTCGGGTGGGCATTCCTGCTCTTCCAGCCGCTCGTCGCGCCGCTCCTGTTCCTGATCTTCGCCTGGGTCGTCGACGACGTCTGGACCGCGGACGACAACGGTCTCGGCATGAGCACCTCGCTGTGGTGGCTCTGGGTCCTGATCGCCGCCGCGATCGTCTTCTTCCTCACCTACCGCGACGTCCGCCTGTCCACGAACGCCGGGATCGTGCTCGGGATCTTCGAGATCGCCGTCTTCGTCGGGCTGGCGACCTGGATGATCCTGTCCAATCTCGGCGACCTGACGCTCCAGACGTTCAACCCGTCGAACAACGAGGTCGGGACGCTCGAGGGGACGTTCAAGGGGATGGTGTTCGCAATCCTTGCCTTCATCGGGTTCGAGTCTGCAGCCCCGTTAGGAGAGGAGGCGAAACACCCGCGCTGGACGATCCCGCGGGCCGTCGCCGGGGCGGCGGTCATCGTCGGCCTCTTCTATGTCTTCTGCTCGTACGCGTGGGTGCTCGGAACGGGCTTCGACCAGTTCACCGAGGTAACCACCGCCGCCGCCAATCCGTGGCGCGACCTCGGCGACGTCTACTGGGGCGTCGGCTGGGTGCTGATCTTCCTCGCGATCGTCAACTCCGCGATCGCGAACGCCAACGCAGGCGTGAACGCGGCGACGCGGATGCTCTACGCGATGGGTAGGAACGGCGTGCTGCCGCGCGCCCTCGCTCGCACGCATCCCGTCCACCGCACCCCGCACATCGCGACGATCGCGGTCTCGGCAGGCGGCGTGATCGTTGCGTTGCTGATGGGCTGGAAGTGGGACCCGCTGACGGCGTTCGTGATCATCGCGACCGCGTTGACGATCCTCGTCATCTGCGTGTACATCACCACCTGTGTCGCCTGCGGCGTCTACTACTGGCGCGAGCGGCGCGACCAGTTCAACGTCTGGCTCCACGGCGTGTGCCCGGCGCTGGGGGCCTTGGCGTTCCTTGCGCCCCTCTACTACCAGTACCGGCCGCTGCCCCCGTACCCGACGCGGTACGCCAACTGGATCGCGATCGCCTGGATCCTGCTCGGCCTGCTCGTCACGGCGTACCTGATGCGGACGCGTCGCGAGGCGCTCACGAGGGCAGGACGCGTGTTCGTCGAGGACGAGGTGGAGCCGCCGCCCGCGGTCGCGCCGGCGCCCGCACCGGGGAGCTGAGCGATGGCAGTCGCCACCGACCACGTCGTCAGGCGGGACGAGATCATCTGGGCGTTCGGCCCGGACCTGGAGCCGGTGCTCGAAGTCGAGCCTGGCTCCGTCGTGCGCCTCGAGACCAACGACTGCTTCACGGGGCAGATCGCCTCGGAGGACGACCTCGTGACCGCGATCGACTTCGAGCGCGTCAACAGCGCAACCGGCCCTGTCGCCGTCAAGGGCGCCGAGCCGGGGGACTCGCTCGTCGTCGAGCTGCTCGAGGTGCGGCCGTCCGGCCAGGGCTTCGCGACCCTCATCCCCGGCTTCGGGCAGCTGATCGACCAGGTGCAGTCGCCCGTCACGAAGGTGTTCCGCGTCGAGGGCGACACCGTGCACATGAACGACCGGGTCTCGTTCCCGCTGCGGCCGATGGTCGGCGTCGTCGGCGTCGCGACCGACGGCGACACGGTCGCCAACGGCTGGGCCGGCCGCCACGGCGGCAACCTCGACGACCACCTGCACGGCCCGGGCGCGACGCTCTACTTCCCGGTCCGGCAGCCCGGCGGGATGTTCGCGGTCGGCGACATGCACGCGTCGATGGGCGACGGCGAGATCTGCGGCACCGGCGTCGAGATCGCGGGCGAGGTGGTCGCCCGTTTCAACCTGCTGAAGGGGAGGCAGGCGACGTGGCCGGTCACCGAGCTGCCGGACCGCTGGGTCGCGCACGCGACCGCGGAGACCGACGCCGACTTCATGGAGGCCCTGCGGCGGGTGAGCGAGGAGGCCGCGCGGCTCCTGGTCGACGAGTGGGGCTTCACGATGGAGGAGGCGTTCGTGTTCCTCTCGGTCGCGTGCGACGCGGGCATCTGCCAGGCCTGCCGGCCGTCGCCGTTCTCGACGATCGCGCGCATGGCCGTGCCGAAGGTGAGCGCGACGCCGAGGCCGTTCAGCTAGCTCCGTCCCCTACACTGACGGCATGCCGACGAAGGAAGAGGTCGTCGAGGCCCTGCGCCAGGTCGAGGATCCCGAGCTCGGGATGGACATCGTCGAGCTCGGCTTGCTGTACGACGTGGAGATGGAAGGGCCGAAGGCCCACGTCACCTACACGCTCACGTCGATCGGGTGCCCCGTCGGACCGATGATCCAGGAGCAGATCCAGGAGTTCGCGGCGCAGGTCCCGGGCGTCGACGAGGTCGACGCGGAGCTGACGTGGGACCCGCCCTGGTCGCCGGAGAAGATGTCGGACGACGCGAAGTTCATCCTCGGCTTCGGTTAAGGGAGAGAGCGGGGCCGTAGCCCCGCCCTCCACGAACGTTTTCTAGGGAGTCGGCTCCGATGCCGTCACCGGCGCACGGCCGCCGAGCTCGCGCTCGATCCGCTCGAGCTCGGCCTCGTCGCCCTGGCGAACCGGCCCGACGAACCACTTCTTGGCCGACAGCGCCCACCAGCCGCCGAAGACCAGCCCGATCGCCGCGAACCAGAGGATCGTGTAGTTCGTCAGCGCCCAGTCGAAGTCGTCCCGCCAGGGGAGGCCTGCCTTGTAGAGCGGGAAGATGAACAGGATCGTGATCAGGCCGACCCAGCCGATCGCGATCGCGTCGATCCACTTGTAGTGCCTGCCGAGCGACCAGGCGCCGGGCTCGAACTTGTCGCCCAGCCGGTAGCGGAGGATGACCGGCAGGATGAACGCGATGTAGAGGCCGATTACCGCGATCGCGGTCCCGACGGCGTAGCCGACGAGGTAGTTCCAGATCGCGGGCACCATCAGGATCCCTGCAAGGACGACGATCGCCCACACGGAGTTGCGCGGCACGCGGTTCGACGCCACCCTGCTCCACAGCTGGTGGCCCGGCACGGCCCGGTCGCGCGAGAATGCGAACATCATCCGCGAGGCCGACGTCACGGACGCCGTGACACAGAAGAACTGCGCGACGACGCAGATGAAGAGCAGGGCCTCGGACCAGTGCTGGCTCATCGACTCGGCCCAGATCCACGGGACGACGACGCCGATGTTCTCGAGCGCGCCGTCCGTGCTGGGGATCGAGAACGTCACGGCGAGGAGCAGGATCCAGCCGAAGATCACCGAGGCGACGACAGACATGTACATGCCGACCGCGGCGGTCCGCGACGCCTCACGGGTCTCTTCGGCGAGGTGAGCCGACGCGTCGAAGCCTGTGATCGTGTACTGCGACATCAGCAGGCCGAGCCCGAAGACGAACCAGAAGGCGAGGCTCGAGAAGTTGTCGCCGACGGCTCCGTAACCCGAGTTGTTCACGGTCTCGGTGAAGACGTAGCCGATCGACTGATGCCGGTCGGGCACGACGATCAAGACGAGCACGATCAGCGCCACCCCGGCCATGTGCCAGTACGCCGAGATCGTGTTCAGGAACGCGGTGAGCTCGACGCGGAACATGTTGATGATCGCGGCCCCTGCGAGGAAGACGCAGTAGAGGAAGAAGATCCAGAAGTTCTCGTTCGGGTAGTCGAACCAGAAGTTCAAGAGGATCGTCCCGAACGTTGCGAGGCCGTAGCCGATCGCCGCGGTCACGGCGATCTGGCCGATCAGGTTGAACCAGCCCGTCGCCCAGCCCCAACCGGGGCTCCCGAGCTTGGAGGCCCAGTAGTAGAGGCCACCGGCGGTCGGAAATGACGACGCAATCTCCGCCATCGACAGCGCGATGATCGTGCTCATCACGCCGACGAGCAGCCAACCCCAGGTAACCGCGACCGGCCCGCCGCGCTCGAATGCCACGAAGTACGAGGTCAGGCATCCCGCCAGAATCGAGATGATCGTGAAGGAGATGGCGAAGTTCTGGAACCCGCCCATCCCCCGGAACAGCACCTGGGCGTAGCCGAGGCGGTGGAGCATGCCCTCGTCGTCCAGGTGGTCACGCCGCTCGGCCGCAGGATCGGTACTCAATGGAGCCTCCGTTTCTCGGATGACGCTCTGTGAGACCGGGAATTCACCCACGCTCGTGTGTTTCCTGTCAATCCGCCTCGGCGGCTAAATTCGCAGGCGCGATCCGGCCGGGTCGTACAAGGGCTCGCGCGCGACCTCGCCGTCGACCCACGCGCCGAAGATCTCTACCTCGACCCGGTTGCCGACTTCCGCAGCTTCGGCCGGAACGTACGCGTACGCAATCGACCGCTCGACCGTATAGCCGTAGCCGCCGCTCGTGACGCGGCCGACGAGGCGGCCGTCGACGCGCACCGGCTCGGAGCCGAGCGCAACCGCCCGCGGGTCGTCGAGAACGAGGCAAGCGAGCCTTTTCTCCGGCTCCTGCTTCGCGAGCAGCGCCTCCCGCCCGATGAAAGCGCCCTTGTCGAGCTTGACCGCGAACCCGAGCCCCGCCTCGTACGGCGTGTCCTCGGGGGTGATGTCGGCGCCCCAGACGCGATAGCCCTTCTCGAGCCGGCACGAGTCGATTGCGCGGTAGCCGCCGGCGACGAGGCCGTGGTCGCGGCCGGCCTCCCACATCGTGTCCCAGAGCGCGAGCCCGAACTCGGTCGGGCAATAGAGCTCCCAGCCGAGCTCGCCGACGTAGGTCACGCGGAGCGCGAGGCACGGGACGGGGCCGACCGCGAGCTCGCGTGCATGCATGTACGGGAACGTGTCGGTCCCGAGAGCGGTTGCGGTAAGCGGTTGCAGCACGTCCCGGGCGCTCGGCCCCCAGATGCCGAGGCAGGCGAAGCGCGAGGTCACGTCGTCGACGCGGACGTCGTCCGGCGCGTGCGAGGCGATCCACGCGAGGTCGTGGCGGCCGAATGCGGTCCCGGTCACGATCCGGAAGCGGTCCTCGGCGAGGCGTGTGACCGTGAAATCGCACTCGATGCCGCCGCGCTGGTTCAGCATCGAGGTATAGGTGATCGCGCCGACGTCGCGCGCCACCCGGTTGTCGCAGAGCCGTTCGAGGAAGTCGGCGGCCCCGTACCCGGCGACCTCGATTTTCGCGAACGACGTCTCGTCGAAGAGCGCCGCGGTCTCGCGGACGGCTCGATGTTCGACCTCGATGGCCGGCGACCAGTGCCGGCCGGCCCAGCCGCGCGGACGCAGCGACTCGTCGCCGTTCGCCGCGTTCGGCTCGAACCAGTTGGCGCGCTCCCAGCCCGACTTCTCGCCGAACGAGGCGCCGAGCTCCGTAAGGCGAGGGTACGCGGGCGAGAGTCGGAGGGGGCGGCCGGCCTCCCGCTCGTGGCCGGGATACTTGACGTCGTAGTAGGTCGCGTAGATCTCGGTCGTGCGAGCGAGGGTGTACTCGCGGCTCGCGTAGTGGGCGCCGAAGCGGCGCGAGTCCATCTCCCAGACGTCGAGGCTCGGCAGGCCGTCGACGATCCACTCGGCGACGAGCTTGCCCATCCCCCCGGCGCCGGCGAGCCCGTGTGCGCAGAAGCCGGCCGCGACCCAGAACCCGCGGACGTCCGTCGGCCCGAGGATGAACTCGCCGTCGGGTGTAAACGCTTCCGGCCCGTTGACGAGTCGGATGACCTCGGCCTCGGCGAGCATCGGCACGCGGACGACGGCGTTCTGCAGCAGCTCCTCGAAGCGGTCCCAGTCCTCCTCGAGCAGCTTGCCGTTGAAGTCGGGGGGGATCCCGTCGAGGCCCCACGCCGCCGGGTTGCGCTCGTAGCCGCCCATGACGAGGCCGCCGGACTCGCCGCGGAAGTACACGAGCAGCGAGGGGTCGCGCATCGTCGGCAGGTCGAGGGCAACGCCGGCGGGTCTGGTGATCAGGTACTCGTGCGCCATCGGCACGACCGGGACGACGACGCCCGCGAGCGTGCCGATCTCCGCGGCGAACACGCCGCCGGCGTCGACGGCGATCTCGGTCTCGATCCGGCCCTTGTCCGTGTCGACAGCGCGGACGCGGTTCTCGTGGACGTCAACGGCCGTGACGCGGGTGGTCGTGGCGATCTCGGCGCCGCCTCTGCGCGCGCCCTCCGCCAGCGCGAATGTCAGCTGGCTCGGGTCGATGTAGCCGTCGGTCGGCAGATAGGCGGCGCCGAGGACGCCGTCCGTCGACATCGGAGGGAAGAGGCGGCTCGCCTCGTCGGCGGAGACGAGCTCGAGCGGAAGACCGAACGTCTTGGCCCAGCCGGCCTGGCGGGCGATCTCCTCCATGCGCTCCCGCGAGGAGGCGAGCCGCAGCGACCCGACCTCGTGCCAGCCGGTCTCGAGCCCGACCTCGTCGCCGAGGGTGCGGTAGAGATCGACCGAGCTCATCATCATCTTCGTGAGGCTGAGCGAGCCTCGGAGCTGTCCGACGAGGCCGGCGGAGTGGAACGTCGAGCCGCTCGTGAGGTCGGCTCGCTCGACGAGGACGACGTCGTCCCAGCCGAGCTTCGTCAGCCAGTAGAGGATCGCGCAGCCGCCCACGCCGCCGCCGATCACGACCACGCGAGCGCGGTCACGCACGGCCCAAACCTCTCATACGATCGACGGGTGAGCCCGGACCTGGCATTTGCGCTCGCGCTCGCCGACGCGGCGGACGAGATCACCGTGCGACACTTCCGGTCGGATTCCCTCGCGGTCGAGACGAAGCCCGACCTGACGCCGGTATCGGTGGCCGACCGCGCAGCGGAGCAGGCGCTACGGGAGGCGATCGCGCGTGAGCGGCCCGACGACGCCGTCGTGGGCGAGGAGCTCGGCGAGGCGGGCGGCGACAAGCGGGCTGCGCGCTGGATCGTCGACCCGATCGACGGGACGAAGCACTATGTCCGCGGGATTCCGCTGTGGGCGACGCTGATCGCGCTGGAGCGACAGGGAGCGGTCGTGGTGGGCGTGGCCTCGGCGCCGGCACTCGGGCTGCGCTGGTGGGCGGAGCGCGGGGCGGGCGCGTTCGCCAACGGCGAGCCGATTCGTGTCTCGTCCATAGCGACGCTCGAGGAGGCGGCGTTCACGCACGCCGGCTCGCACAGCTTCGAGAAGCGCGGGCTCGGCCCCGGCCTCCGCGGTCTGACCGAGCGGGTGTGGATGGAGCGGGCGTACGGCGATTTCTGGCAGCACATGCTCGTCGCCGAGGGTCGGCTCGACTTCGCCGTCGAAGCAGTCGTGAACCTCTGGGACCTTGCCGCGGTGCAGCCGATCGTCGAGGAGGCGGGCGGCCGTTTCACCGACTTTGCGGGCCGTGCACGCCCCGACGGCGGCAATGCCGTCTCGAGCAACAGCCTTTTGCACGACGAGGTACTGGGCATCCTGGCCTCCGGGTAGCACCACGCCGGTGTGGACGAATCGGCGCACATCCGACCCGACCCGGTTGCACAGCAGTGCGCCTCGCGCCTCTACCCTCGCTCTCTTCCCCTTGGG
>DATFQE010000177.1:0-3303 GCA_035264445.1 Gaiellaceae bacterium
GACGAGCGTCCCGACGAGATCCCCGCGCCGTCGAAGACCCGCGAGCTGGAGCGCGAGTACCGCGCGGTCGTGGAAGAGATCCTCGAGCTGCGCGGCGACGACGGACGCGTGTCCGCGTTCGTGCGGGCGATAGCCGAGCCCGGCGCCCTGGCCGACACCTCTGGTTACGCGCCCGACCTGACCTTCGAGCAGAAGGTCGAGCTGCTCCAGACCGTCGACGTGATCGAGCGGCTCGAGCTGGCCCTCCGCCTGCAGCGGGAGCGCCTCGCAGAGCTGCAGGTCCGCAAACGCATCCGCGACGACGTGGAGGACGACGCCCAGCGCCAGCAGCGCGAGTACGTGCTGCGCAAGCAGATGGAGTCGATCCGCAAGGAGCTGGGCGATGACGACGCCTCGGTCGTCGACGAGTACCGGACGAAGATCGAGGAGGCGGGCATGCCCGACGCCGTCCGCGAGCAGGCCGAGCGCGAGCTCGGGCGGCTCGAGCGGATGGGCGACGCCAGCGGCGAGGCGTCGATGATCCGGTCGTACCTCGACTGGCTCGTCGCGGTGCCGTGGTCGAAGCGCTCGGACGAGCGTCTCGATCCCAAGCACGCGCGCGAGGTCCTCGACGCGGACCACGCGGGCCTCGACGACGTGAAGGACCGCATCGTCGAGTACCTGGCCGTCCGCAAGCTGCGGAAGGAGCGCGGGATCGAGATGGACAAGAAGTCCGGCGCGATCCTGACCCTCGTCGGCCCGCCCGGCACCGGCAAGACCTCGATCGGCGAGTCCGTGGCCCGCGCGCTCGGCCGCGAGTTCGTGCGCATGTCGCTCGGCGGCATCCGCGACGAGGCGGAGGTCCGTGGGCATCGGCGCACCTACATCGGGGCGTTGCCGGGCCGGCTGGTCCGGGCGCTCCGCGATGCCGGGACGATGAACCCGGTGATCATGCTCGACGAGGTCGACAAGGTCGGCGCCGACTGGCGCGGGGATCCGTCTGCCGCGCTGCTCGAGGTGCTAGACCCGGCGCAGAACCACTCCTTCCGCGACCACTATCTCGATGTCGAGCTCGACCTGTCCGAGGTCTTCTTCATCGCCACGGCCAACATGGCCGAGACGATCCCCGGCCCGCTGCTCGACCGGATGGAGGTCATCCGCTTCGACGGCTACACGGTCGACGAGAAGGTCGCGATCGCCCGCGGCTACCTCTGGCCGCGGCAGCGCGAGCGGAACGGCCTGCACGAGGACGAGGTCGAGGTCTCGGACGAGATGCTCAAGACGGTCGTCTCCGAGTACACGCGCGAGGCCGGCGTCCGTCAGCTCGAGCGCGAGCTCGGGAAGGCCCTGCGCAAGACGGCGACCCGGATCGCGTCGGACGACGTCGAGACGCCGGTCCTCGTCGACCTCGAGGTGATGCGTGACGCGCTCGGACGGCAGAAGTTCTTCCAGGAGGCCGCCGAGCGCACTGCGATCCCCGGCGTCGCCACCGGACTGGCCGTGACGGGCACGGGCGGCGACGTCCTGTTCGTCGAGGCGACCGCCATGGACGGCGACAAGGACGGGCTCGTGTTGACCGGCCAACTGGGCGACGTGATGAAGGAGTCGGCGCGGATCGCGCTCTCCTACGTCCGAGCGCACGGCGACGAGCTCGGCATCGATGAGTCGTCCTTCGAGGGTCGGTCGTTCCACGTCCACGTCCCCGCCGGCGCGATCCCGAAGGACGGGCCGAGCGCAGGCATCACGATGACGACCGCGCTCGCGTCGCTGCTGTCCGACCGCCCGGTACGCCACACCGTCGGGATGACCGGTGAGGTCACGCTTCAGGGGCGGGTGCTGCCCATCGGCGGGCTGAAGCAGAAGGTGCTGGCCGCGCACGCGGCCGGGCTCACCGACGTGATCCTGCCCGAGCGGAACCGCCCCGATCTCGACGACGTCCCGGCGGACGTGCGCGAGGCGATGCGCTTCCACCCGGTCATCAGCCTGGGCGAGGTGCTCGACATCGCGCTCGAGCCGGCGGGTCAGGGCCTTGCGGCGGTGTCGTAACTGCGAGCCGATGCCCGAGGGGGTCCGCCGCACGGCGGACCTCCTCGAGCGGCGCTGGCTGCTGTCGGTTCTCTACGCGGCCCACTCGGGCGCGCTCCGCTTCAACGAGTTCAAGCAGATCCTCGGGGAGGTGCCGCCGCGCACGCTCGCGCAGCGGCTCAGCGAGCTCGGGGAGGCCGGCCTGCTCGACCGGACGGTGATCGACGCGCGGCCGCCGCGGGTCGAGTACCGGCTCACGGACAAGGGCCGCGAGTTCGGCGCCGTCGTGCGGGCGCTGTCACAGCTGGGCTAGCGGCCGCTCAGGCCGTGTCCGGGGTCAGACCCTGGACGTGGCCGGAGGAGTCAGCCGGCGAGCATCCTGCGCAGCACGAATCGGAGGATCCCGCCGTGCTGCAGGTACTCGCGCTCGCGCGGCGTGTCCAGCCGCAGGCGGGCGCGGAACTGCTTGTCGTCCGCTCGCACCGTCACCTCGTGCGCCTCGCCGTTCTCGACCCCCGTGATCGTGAACGCCTCGCGCCCGGTCAGGCCGAGCGACTCGCGGCCCTCGCCGTCCATGAACTGGAGCGGCAGGATGCCCATCATCAGCAGATTCGACCGGTGGATCCGCTCGTAGCTCTCGGCGATCACGGCTCTTACTCCGAGCAGGTTCGGCCCCTTGGCGGCCCAGTCGCGCGACGAGCCAGATCCGTACTCCTGGCCCGCGATGACGACGAGCGGCGTCCCCTCGGACAGGTAACGGAGGGCCGCGTCGTAGATCGTCATCTCCTCGCCGCTCGGGACATGGACGGTCCACGTCCCCTCGCTTCCCGGCACCATGAGGTTCCGTAGGCGCACGTTCGCGAACGTTCCGCGCACCATCACCTCGTGGTTGCCGCGCCGCGCGCCGTACGAGTTGAACTGCGAGCGGTCGACGCCGTGCTCGATCAGGTACCTCCCCGCGGGCGAGTCGGGCTTGATCGACCCGGCCGGCGAAATGTGGTCGGTCGTGACCGAGTCGCCGAGGACGACGAGGCAGCGCGCGCCGACGACGTCCTGCACGTTCTCCGGCTCGTGTGACATGCCGTCGAAGTACGGCGGCAGCCGCACGTACGTCGACGATTCGTCCCATTCGTACAGGTCACCCTCGGGGACGGGCAGCGCGCGCCAGCGCTCGTCGCCGGTGAAGACGTCGGCGTAGGTGCGCGCGAACATCTCCTCCTGAACCGCCGACGCGATCGTCTCGTGGACCTCCTGCGCGCTCGGCCAGAGGTCGCGCAGGTAGACGTCCTCGCCGTCCGA
>DATFQE010000178.1:0-10355 GCA_035264445.1 Gaiellaceae bacterium
GCGCTCTACGAGTTCCGCGACTTTGCCCACTTCATCGAGGTCTGGATCCTGACCACGAACGCGCTCCAGCACGCCGACGACTTCCGCCAGGTCGTCGTCGACTACGCGGCCGAGGCGGCCTCGCACGGCGCCGTGTACGTCGAAGGCATCTTCTCGCCCGCCGAGCGGGCGCGGCGCGGCGTCCGCTGGGAGGACATGTTCGACGGCTATTGCGACGGCGCCGACGAGGCGCGAGAGCTGCACGGCGTCGAGGTGCGGCTGACGCCGGACATCACGCGCGGGTTCACGATGGAGGAGGCCGAGGAGACGGTGCGTTGGGCGGCGCGCTACCGCGATCGCGGGGTCGTCGGCGTCGGGCTGGGCGGGCTGGAGGCGGAGTACCCGCCCGAGCCGTACGCGGCAGTCTTCGAGCGTGCGCGCGGCGAGGGGCTCGCGTCCGTCCCGCACGCCGGCGAGGTGGCGGGGCCGGCTTCCGTCCGAGGCGCGCTCGACGCGCTCGGCGCCGCGCGGGTCCGCCACGGGATCCGGTCGGTCGACGACGCTTCGCTCGTCGGCGAGCTACGCGACCGCGAGCTCGTCCTCGACGTCTGCCCGATCTCGAACCTCCGAACGGGGGCGGTCGGCTCGCTGTCGGACCACCCGCTTCGCCGGCTCGTGACGGCCGGCGTCCACTGCTCCGTATCCACCGACGACCCGGCGATGTTCGACACCGACCTCACCCGCGACTACGACGCGGCATCGTCGCTCGGGCTGTCTCCGCGACGGGCCTACGAAGCCGGGGTGCGCGGCGCTCTCTGCGACGCGTCGACGAAGGCCCGGCTGCGGGAGATCGGCGAGACCTTCGGTTGGGACGGGGCCAGCTAACCTGTAGCCGCCGATGGCGAGATCCGCTCAACGCAACAAACGGCAGCCCCAGCGCCGGCCGACGCAGCCCGACGGCGCGCGCCCGAAGCGCTCGCGGCCGGCGGCGCCCGCCTACGAGCAGGAGATGTTCTTCCCGCGCCTGCGGCGCCAGGCGAAGTGGATGTTCGTGTTCCTCGCGCTCGTGTTCGGGCTCGGCTACGTGATCTTCAACGTCGGCGGCACGATCCCGGGTACCGGCCTCGGCGACATCCTCCAGGGCTCGAGCGGCGGCAGCGGCCGGGCCGACGTCGGCGACGCGCAGGAGAAGGTGCGCGAGCATCCCAACGACGCCGCGGCGAAGCTCGCGCTCGCGGACGCGCTGACGCAGAACGACCGCTCGGACGAGTCGATTCCCGTCCTCGAGCAGTACCTCGACCAGCGGCCGAAGGACGCCGACGTGGTCAGCCGCCTGGCCGGGCTATACATGGCCGAAGGAGCTAAGCACCAGCAGGACGCCGCGATCGCGCAGGCAGAGGTGCAGGCGGCCAACCCCGGTCAGCCGTTCGCGCCCGCAGACGGCCTCCTCGCGCAGCTGCGGACGCAGGGCGAGGCGACAAAGGCGCTCTCCGCGGACGCGAACGAGCGGCTCAGCCGGGCCTCGGGAGAGGCGACGCTCGCCTTCCAGCAGGCCCGCGACCTCTACAAGCGCTTGACCCAGCTCACGCCCGACGACTCCTCCGTGCAGTTCTCGCTCGCGTCGGCGTCGGAGCAGGCGGGCGACTACGACACGGCCATCCAGGCCTACAAGCGATTCATGAAGCTCGCGCCGGACGACCCCAACGTCCCCGCGATCAAGCAGCAGATTCAGGTCCTGGAGGCGCAGAAGCAGATCCAGCCACAGCTCCAGCAGCCGGGGGCAGGGGCAGGCGGTTAGACTCCGCCGCCGATGAACTTCGACATCAAGACCGAGGAGCTGGAAGGCCAGACGTACGTGATCTCCCTCGGGGGCGAGGTCGACCTCTACACGGCGCCGGAGTTCAAACAGCAGCTGCTCGAGGTGATCCGGAACGGCGCGAAGGACGTCGTCGTCGACTTCTCCGACACGACGTTCATCGACTCGACGACGCTCGGGGTGCTCGTGGGCGGCGTCAAGCGGCTGCGGACGAACGACGGGCGGCTCTCCCTGGTGTGCGCCGACCGGAACATCACGAAGATCTTCGAGATCACGGGCCTCGACCGCGTCTTCACGATCTACCCGAGTCGCGACGAGGCGCTGTCGCAGCTCTCGTCCAGCCAGCCTTCGGCATAGGGGTGCTGGGGCGCGGGCTCCTCGCGGTTGCGCTGCTGCTCGCCGTCGTGGGCGGCGGTTGCGGCACCGGCGGGCTCGCCGCGGAAGGGAGCGCCAGCCAGGGGCAGCAGCTCTTCAACGAGAAGTGCGGCGGTTGCCATACGCTGCGTGCCGCCGGCACGTCCGGCCAAATCGGGCCCAATCTCGACGACGCCTTCGCGCAGTCGCGGGCGGACGGGGTCGAGGACAGCACGATCCGGGAGGTCGTGCGGCGGCAGATCCAATACCCCGCTCCGCCCGACGTCTCCGTCGCCGTGCCGCCGATGCCCAAGAACCTCGTCGACGGCGAGGATGCGGACTCGGTCGCGACGTACGTTGCGTCGGTCGCCGGCAACGAGGAGGCGCCCGTCGCGGCGCCGCCTCCGGCGCCTCCTCCGCCGGCTGGCGGCGGCGGTGGCGGAGGGGCCGAGGACGGCAAGGCCATCTTCACGTCGAACTGCGCGTCCTGCCACACCCTGAAGGAGGCGGGCACGAACGGAACGGTCGGCCCCAATCTCGACGAGGCCAAGCCGGACGAAGCGCTCGTCAAGCAGCGCGTCACGAACGGCATGGGCGTGATGCCCTCGTTCAAGGGCAAGCTCAGCGACGCTCAGATCGCAGCGGTCGCGAAGTTCGTCTCCGAGAACGCAGGCCAGTAGCCCGGACGGCCCGAGAGCCGAGGTCCGCCCCGGACCTGACCGGCTCCCTCTGCCCGGCCGCGACGGCAGGCACGCTCGCTCCTGCCGGTGCCAGGCATCGCCACAAAAGCGTCACAAGGTCCCCACAGCGCCCTCGCTTTACTCCTCGAGCTCGGCGGCCCCTTCGGGCACGTCGCCGAGGCGCCGGCGTCGGCGAAGCGCCTTCTCCTGGTGCCAGGCACCGTCAAGAAAGCGTCACGAATCGTCCACACGCTCGCGGGAGACGCCGCGCCCGGGCCTTCAGGACGGGTCGCGGACTTCGTCGCGCTCGGCCTGCAGGTCGGTCACGACATGCGTGATCGGGACTGCGAACCGTTCGCGAGCACCGGTGACGACGCCGCGCTCCAGCCAGTGCGAGCGGCCCTCCGGGTGCGTGGAGATGATCACCTCATCCGCGCCGAACGTCCGCAGGGCATCCTCGATCGCCTGCAGCGGATCCCCGTCGCCGACCTCGCCGCGCGCGTCCACTCCTGCATCTGCCAGCCGCGCCAGCGACGTCTGGAGCCGCTCCTGCGCCGCGGCGCGTGCGCCGTCCTCGTCGGACACCCAGTGCCTCAACGGCGCGTTCAGCGCCGGGCACACGACCAGCACGTCCTCGCGAAAGCCCTCGGCCCGCTGCTTGATCTCCTCGCGCAGGGCCCCGCCGGCGACGGTCTCGTTCGCGATCACGAGGATCCGCCGCTCGTCCTCGGCGCCGCGCCGCGGGACGGCCTGCTGCACGCGCGGCTCGGGGGTCCCGCGCCGGAAGGCCAGCCACAGGGCGGCCAGGGTAAGCACCACGAAGACGGTCAGGCCGGCCCAGCGCCCGAACAACAGCGTCGCGACAACGATCGCCGCGAAGTAGCCGACGGTCAGCAGGAGGAAGCGATACGCCTCGCTCTCGCTCCGGAACGGATTGACCATCGGGACCGGACTATAGGACGTAGATCGTGGCGTACACGACAATCCACATTACGTCGACGAAGTGCCAGTAGATTCCGGGGATCTCGACCCCGTGGTGGTGCCCCGGCGTGAAGTGGCCTCTGAACGCGCGGATCGTCGCCATGGTGAGGAGGCAGAGCCCGACGAAGACGTGAGCGCCGTGGAGGCCGGTCAGCCCGTAGAAGATCGTCCCGAACGACTCGTCGTGCGGTGCGAACCCGATGCGCGAGTACTCGCGGATCTGCGTGAGCAGGAACACGAGCCCCAGGCAGACGGTGAGGACGAGCCCCGCCTGCAGCCCGGCGCGGCTCCCGCGCTTGATCGACTGCAGCGCCCAGTGGATCGTGAAGCTCGACGTCACCAGAATCGCCGTGTTGACACCCGCGACGAAGACCGGCAGGTGGAAGGGCTCCGGCGGCCACGGCTCGTTGTTCACGACACGGACGAAGAAGTACGCCGTGAAGAACGAGCCGAAGAGCATGATCTCCGACGCGATGAAGAGGAGCATCCCGAGCGTCGGCGCGTCGACGCGCGAGCTCTGGTGCGCTACGGGTGGATGAGCCGCGTGCGTATCGGCGGCATGCGCACCGGCGCTCATGACGCGACGGACACCTCTTCGGGCGTGATCTCGATGTGCTCGACCGGAACACCCGCGTCCTTACGCAGCCGGCCGATCAGGTCGCGGCGGAGCCAGCTCGAGCCGCGGGCTTCCGGGAAGGTCGAGACCAGGATCTCGTCCACGCGCTCGTCCCGGACGGCATGCATGGCCGCGCTGTACGGGTCCGGGTGCGCGACCTGGCCGTGCGCGTCCAGACCCTCGCCGCGCAGGATCGTCAGCGCGCGTCGAAGCCGTCGCTCCGCCTGCGGGTGGGCCGAGACCGAGGGATCGCTCTGCGGCGAGACGATCAGGAAGCTCGCCGGCGAACGCCTCGCGCGCTCGCGAATCCAGTCGAGCAGCCGCTCGCCGACCACCGTCTCGTTGGCGACCACCAGCACGTTCACCGGACCGCCCTCGGCCTGCATGTCGACGACCACGTGCTCCACCGGAACGGAGCCCGCAGCCTTCCGCACGCGCTCGGGCACGTTCCGCTGCATCCACCCTGAGCGCTCGGGCGGGTGCGTCGAGACGATGACGGAGTCGATCGGAGGCTCCGCCTGCGCGATCGCGTCGCGGGTCGCGTTGACGGGATCCGCATCGACCACCAGCCCCGAGGCCGGGATCCCGGCCTCGCGGAGGAGCTGGAGGGTGCGGTCGAGCCGGCGGCCGGCGGCCGCCCGCCGAGTGTCCTCGTACACGACGTAGCCCTCGCGAGGCTCGTTGATCGGCGCCACGACGGTGACCCGCGTCTCCCCCTCGGCCGCACGCGACTTCAGCGCCTCGATCAGCGTCTGGCCCGCCACCGTCTCGTTCGCGATCACGAGCACGTGATTCATTCGCCGACCCGCACCTTGTCCGGATCCGCCACCCGGTCGCCGTTCATGACGGCGTGCCGGGCACCCGGCACGCCGAACTCGTAGGGGTTGCCGACGACCTGCGGGATCTCGTCGAAGTTGAAGATCGGCGGCGGCGACGAGACCTGCCACTCCAACGTGCGGGCGTGCCACGGGTTCGCCGTCGTGAGAGGCCCGCGGATCCAGCTGACGACCATGTTGTAGACGAAGACGATGAACGAGGCGCCGAGGAAGAACGACGCGATCGAGATCACAAGGTTCCAGTTCGCGTACTCGGCGCCCAGATCCGCGTACCGCCGCGGCGCACCCTGCACGCCGATGATGTGCATCGGGAAGAACGTGATGTTGAAGGCGACGAACGTGACCCAGAAATGGAGCTTGCCGAGCCGCTCGTTGTACATGCGGCCCGTCATCTTGGGGAACCAGTAGTAGATCCCCGCGAAGATCGTGAATAGCGACCCGCCGAGCAGCACGTAGTGGATGTGCGCCACGATGAAGTACGTGTCCGAGACGTGGATGTCGATCGGCACCGCGCCGAGGAAGATCCCCGACAGGCCGCCGATCACGAACATGGTCACGAAGCCCATTGCCCAGAGCATGGGCGTCGTCACATGGATCCTTCCCCCCCACGTGGTCGCCAGCCAGGAGAAGACCTTGATCCCGGTCGGCACCGCGATCAGCAGCGTCGTGATCATCATCGGGACGCGCAGCCAGTTCGCCATTCCGGACACGAACATGTGGTGCGCCCATACCGAGAACCCGAGGATCAGGATCGCGACGAGCGAGAGCGCCATCAGCCGGTAGCCGAAGATCGGCTTCCGCGAGAAGGTCGAGATGACCTCCGAGATGATCCCGAACCCGGGCAGGATCATGATGTAGACGGCCGGATGCGAGTAGAACCAGAAGATGTGCTGGTACCCGAGCGGGTAGCCCCCTTCGGCGACGTGGAAGAAGTTCGTGTGCAGGACGCGGTCGAACATGACGAAGAACTGCGAGCCGGCGATGAACGGCGTGGCCAGGACGACCAGCAGTGACGTCGTGAAGTTCGCCCAGACGAGCAGCGGCATGCGCCAGAACGTCATTCCGGGGGCGCGCATGGTGATGATCGTCACCAGGAAGTTGAGGGCGGTCATGATCGACGACGCGCCGGCCCACTGGACGGCCATCGAGAAGAAGACGTTGCCGTACGGCTGCGTGTCCGAAAGCGGCACGTAGTTCGTCCAGCCCGCGGCGAAGCCGGGCACGAGGAAGCTCGACAGCATCATCACCCCGGCGATCGGCAGCAGCCAGTACGAGAGCGCGTTCAGCCGCGGGAACGCCATGTCAGGCGCGCCGATCATCAGCGGCAGGACGTAGTTCGCGAGTCCGGCGAACGCCGGGATCACGAACAGGAAGATCATCAGCGAGGCGTGGACCGAGAAGAACTGGTTGTAGGTCTGCGTATCGGAGACCTGCATCCCGGGCTTCGCCAGCTCGGCCCGGACGAGCATCGCCAACAGCCCGCCCGCGAGGAAGAAGAAGATCGTCGTCGAGACGTACTGGACGCCGATCACCTTGTGGTCGGTGTTGACGCGGAAGTAGTCGGTCCAGTACCGCGCGCCGTGGCCCGAGTGGTCTTCGGCCCGGGTCGGCCGGCCCGAGAGGTAGTACAGCCAGTAGTCGAAGGCGCCGAGCCCGGCGAGGAAGCCGATCGGGGCGGCCGTCAACGCGCCGACGACGACGATCGGCTCCGCGTCCCAGATCGGGTCGTAGCCGCCGAGCCAGCGGAAGAAGACGACGATTCCGGCGCCGAGGCAGAAGAAGAATGGGGTCATCCAGATCGCGCGCGGCCACCCGGCGCCGAACAGCCAGCGGCGCCAGCCCGTGCGCTGCGGCGCCGGCGGCGCGTACTCGCGGGTTGCGTGCTCGGTGTCCACCTGGGTCACCGGCTACCTCCTCCCCGACTCGATCGGACGAGATATTGCACGAGCGCGTCGAGTTGCTCCTTCGGCAGGTTCGCGTACGTCTTCGGCATCACGCCCGCCGGATAGCCCTTCTGCACGTACGCGTCCGGGCTCACGATCGATTCGCGGACGAACGCCTCGAGCGGCTTGCCGGCCTCCTGGGCCTCCTGCGGAAGCTTGTCGAGGTCGGGCCCGGTCGTGCCCGTCGCGTTCGCCGCCTTCAGCGTGTGGCAGCTGCCGCAGCCGTTCTGCGTGAGCACGGCCTGGCCGGCGTTCCCTCCGCCCGAGGTCTGCTTGCCCGCCTCCGACTTCCACTTGGCGAAGTCGGCCGGGCTCGAGACGATCGCGGCGGCGCGCATCGTCGAGTGACCGAGCCCGCAGAGCTCCGTGCAGAGAAGCTCGTACTGCCCGACCTTCGTGGGCGTGATCACGAGCGTCGTCACCTCTCCGGGGAGGAGGTCCTGCTTCTGGCGGAACTCGGGCACCCAGAAGGAGTGGATGACGTCGTCGGCCCTCATCCGGAGGTGAACCGGGACGCGAAGCGGCAGGTGGAGCTGGCCGGAGGTCAGGCAGCGAGCCCGCACCGACTCCTTGTCGCACTCGAGAGTGTCCTCGCCCGGGTCGGGCGCGTTCGCCGGGGGGTACATGAACTGCCACGCGAACTGGCGCCCGACGACGTTGACCACCATCGCGTCGTCGGGAACCTTCTCGTTCCTGGCCAGCGCGACCGCGCTCACGATCCCCATCGCCGTCACGAGGATGAAAGGCACGACCGTCCAGGCGATCTCGATGCCCGTGTGGCCGTGGATCGGCAGGCCGTCGGTGTCGTCGTCCGGAGGGGCTCGGAACTTGAGCACCGAGTAGACGGCGATCGACGCGACGACCGAGAAGACGGCGATGCAAATCGCCGTGACGAACCAGAAGACGAAGTCGATCTCCTCGGCCTGGTCGGACGCGGAGTCGGGCAGCCACGGAATCAGGATCGCGACCGCCGTCGCGCCCAGACCGAGCACGATTCCGAGAACGACGAGGCGAACGATCGCTCCCCTGCGCACCGACTCGCGAGCCTAGTCGAAGCCGGGTTGGCAAGCATTCGTAACGAATGCGACGGGGATTAGCCCCGGCCCGTCCCGGGTACCACCACTCCGCGGGGAACTGAAACGTAAGGAGGCACTACGTGGGAATCGGAGTCAGCATCTTCCTGATCGCGCTGGGGGCGATCCTGGCCTTTGCCGTCGATGCGGAGGTATCCGGCATCGACGTGCAGACGGTCGGTTGGATCCTGCTCGCCGTCGGCATCATCGGGATCATCCTTTCGATGATCTTCTGGTCGTCGTGGGGCGGCTGGGGCGGCGCACGGCGCCGCACGTACGCCGAGGACGGCCCCGCGGCCGGTCCTCCGTACTAGGCAGGACCCCCGGGGGGCGGCTCCGTGCCGTCCCCCGGATCGCGCGTCGCCAAGGGCAGCTCGAACGCAAACGTGGAGCCCTCGCCTTCGCGTGAGCGGACCCAGATGTCGCCGCGCATCCGCCTGACGAGCTCGCGGCAGATGTAGAGGCCGAGACCGGTGCCGCCGATTCCGCGGCGGAGGTCCGGGTCGACGCGGTAGAACTTCTCGAAGATCCGACGCTGGTCGACGACGGGGATCCCGAGGCCCTCGTCGTCCACCGAGAAGCGGACCGCGTTGCCGCGTGCGGCCAGGCGCACCTCGATCACGCCGCCGTCGGGCGAGTACTTCGCGGCGTTGTCGAGCAAGTTCGCGAGGACCTGCCGCACCTTGTCCGGATCGGCGCAGATCGGTGGCAGCGGCTCGGTGTCCCAGACGGCCAGCGTGATCCGGTCCGGAAGGTGGACGCGTGCCGCGTCGACGACCTCCCGAACGAGCTCCCGCGCGTCGCAGCGCTCGACGGTGACGCGCAGCGACCCGGAGTCGAGCCGGCTGGCCCAGAGGATGTCGTTCACGATGCGAGCGAGCCGGTCGGCCTCGTTGCCGATCACCTCGAGCAGCGAGCCGCGCTGTTCTTCAGCGAGCTCGATGTCGCCGCGGAGCAACGTCCGTGAGGCTCCGTAGATCGCGGCCAGCGGGGTGCGAAGCTCGTGCGACACCGTCGAGATGAACTCGGATTTCAGCTGTTCGAGGCCGCGCTCCTCGGTGAGGTCGCGGAATGCGAACACGGTGCCGTCGGCGAAGCGCACCGCGCCGATCGAGAGCCAGATCTCGCGGCCGTCGAGCTCGAGCGGAACGCTAACGGGCCGCCCCTCGGGAGCGGCGGCAACGCGCTCCGCGATATCGGCCCAGCCGGCAATCGCTTCGCCGGCGGCGCGCCCGACGACCTGGGCCGGAGCCAGCCCGGTGATCGCCTCGGCGGCTGGGTTCCAGAAGCGCACGACGCCGTCGGCGTCCAGAAGGAAGACCCCGTCGGCGACGTACTCGAGCGCGACCGCGGCGTGCTGCCGTTCCTCGGCGCGCTGCGCGTCGGTCACGTCGCGGAAGATGTTGATCGCGTAGGCAACGCGCCCGTCGTCGTCGTGCACCGGCGTCCCGCGGACGAGCGCCCAACGCTCCTCCCCGGTGTCCTGGATGCGGTAGCGGACGAGCTGCTCGGATTCGATCCCGCTCAACGCGAGCCGGCCCGGCAGTTGCTCGAGCGGAAGCGGCGTCCCGTCCGGCGAGAGGAGCTCGTACTTGCTCATCAGCGCGGAGAGCGGGGCGTCGAGCAGCTCGTCGGCGGTCGCGAACCCGAGCGCCCGCACCGCCGCGTCGTTCGCATACAGCAGGCGGCCGTCGGGAGCCTGGACCGTGATCGCGTCGGCGACGTGACGGAGGATCGACTCCGCCTGCTCGGGTGGCAAGAAGGCGCGACTCTCGGTGGTGGCCTGGTCGCGCACGCAGTTCGGAGCCTATCCCCGTCTCAGCGGCTCAGGCCAGCGCCGAGAGCGGATCGACGGCTGCGCCTCGCACCCGGACCTCGAAATGGAGATGCGGCCCCGTGACGCGGCCGCTGGCCCCGGCGCGCCCGATGAGAGCTCCACTCGGAACACGCTGGCCGACGCGGACGCGCGCGGCCGACAGATGCGCGTACCAGGTCCGCACGCCGCGGCCGTGGTCGATCACGACGACGGTCCCCCAGCCGCCGCGGAGCGGCCCCGCGTGCGTCACGCGACCCGCGG
>DATFQE010000179.1:0-4072 GCA_035264445.1 Gaiellaceae bacterium
GCCGGCGCAGCTCTCGCAGGACGTAACGTCGGAAGCCGCCGTTCGCGGCGAGCCACTCGTGGATGTAGTTCGAGCGCGCGTACGCGCCGTGCGGATAGCGCCGCATCGTCTCGCGGTGGATCGCGTAGTCGGAGGCGGGGACGATGTGCGCCCAGTAGTCGAAGAGGTCGCGCGTCTTCCAGCGCAGCCGGTCGAGCTCGGCAAGGTCGTAGTGGCCGAGCCGGCTCCAGAGCACGAGCCGCTCGCTGCGCGCGACGGCATTCGTCGGATCCATCTGCAGGCTGCCGAGCCATTCCACGACCTCGAGGATCGAGCGCGGCTGCGGCGAGTCGAGCAGCTGGCCCGCCACGGCGAGCCTTCTGGCTTCGCCGAGGGTGAGCCTCATGCGAGGGTTCGCGGGGGAACCAGGGGTTCCCCGGCGCTACCGGTGATGGGCGAGGTACTCGAGCAGGTCGGAGCGGGTCAGCATCCCGGCCGGCCTCCCGTTCGTGGCGACGACGACGGCGGGGCTGCCGTTGGTCATGGCCGAGAAGACGGTGTCGACGGTCTCGTCGGCGTCGACGGCGGCGAGCGGCGGCTGCATCGCGCCCGCGACCTCCTCGTTGAGCGCGTCGGGGTTCTTGAAGATGCGGTCGAGCAGCCCGCGCTCCTGGAGCGAGCCGACGATGTCCGCCAGCGAGTCGACGGGCTGGTGGCGGATGACCGGGAGCTGCGAGATCGAGTAGCGCTGCATCAGGTCGATCGCCTGGCCGAGCTTCTCGTGCGACTCGATCGTGACCAGCTCGGGGACGCCGGGCTCCTCGGCCCGCTTCGCGCGAAGCACCTCGGCGACGGTGGGCGCCGGCGCGCGGCGGTCGAGGAAGCCGTACTCCAGCATCCAGTTGTCGTCGTAGAACTTCGAGAGGTACGCACGCCCGCCGTCGGGGATCAGCGTCACGATGGTCGCGTCCGGGCCGAAGCGCTCGGCGACGCGGAGCGCGGCGTACACCGCGGTTCCGCCGGAGCCACCGACGAGCAGGCCGTCCTCCCGCGCGAGCGCGCGTGCGGTGAGGAAGGAGTCGCGGTCGGAGACCGTCACGTACTCGTCCACGAGGCTCGGGTCGTACGTCTGCGGCCAGAAGTCCTCTCCGATCCCTTCGACGAGATAGGTGTGCACCTCGGGCGACGAGTAGATCGAGCCCTCGGGATCGGCGCCTACGACGAGCAGGTCGGGCTTCTGCTCCTTCAGGTAGCGCGCGGTGCCCGAGATCGTGCCGCCCGTGCCGACGGAGATCACGAAGGCGTCGATCTCGCCGCCGGTCGCCTCCCAGATCTCCGGGCCGGTCGTCTCGTAGTGCGCCTGCGGATTCGCGTCGTTCGAGTACTGGTCGGGCTTGTAGGCGCCGGGGATCTCCTCGGCGAGCCGGTCGGAGACGTTGTAGTAGCTCTCCGGCGACTCGGGCGGCACGGCGGTCGGACAGATGACGACCTCGGCGCCGTACGCGCGCAGGAGCGAGATCTTCTCCTGGCTCATCTTGTCGGGCATCACGAAGATGCAGCGGTAACCCTTGATCGCCGCGGCGATTGCGAGCCCGACGCCGGTGTTGCCGGAGGTCGGCTCGACGATCGTCCCGCCGGGCTTGAGCTTTCCCTCGCGCTCGGCACGCTCGATCATGCGCATGCCGATGCGGTCCTTCACGGAGCCGCCGGGGTTCAGGTACTCGAGCTTGGCGACGACGGTCGGCTCCACGTTGCGGGCGACCTTCGGGAGGCGGACGAGCGGCGTGTTCCCGACCAGGTCGAGAACGGTCGGATACTCGCGCCGCGCCATCGGGCGAAGCTTAGTGTCCGGCACAGACTCGACACGAAGCCGCGAGCCATCGGCGCGGCACGCGCCGTTATCGTCACGCGCGGGGGAGAACCCGAGGGGGTCCCCCGGGGGAACGCGCCCCAAGAGGCGGCGGCGGCCGGGCGGGAGTTCCGTCAGTGGCGGAAGTGGCGGCGGTGTGTGAAGACCATCGTCGCGCCCGCCTTGCGCACCGCGTCCACGACCTCGTCGTCGCGCTTCGAGCCGCCCGGCTGGATGATCGCCGTGACTCCGGCGTCGAGCGCCGTCTGCGGGCCGTCGGCGAACGGGAAGAACGCGTCCGACGCGAGCGACGCGCGCTCCAGCGCGTGGCCCTGGGCGCGCGCCTTGTCGATTGCGAGCCTCACCGCGTCTACGCGCGACATCTGCCCGGCGCCGATCCCGAGCGTCCGCAGGTCGCGAACGAGCACGATCGCGTTCGAGGCGACGTGCTTGCACACGCGCCAGGCGAAGAGCAGGTCGCCCCAGACGGTCTCGTCCGGAGAGCCGACCACAGCTTCCATTCCCTGGCGGTCCTCGACACCCCAGTCGCGGTCCTGCACGAGCAGGCCGCCGAAAACGCGCTTGTAGTCGCGCTCGCCCGGGTCGAACCGCCGCCGCTCGCGGTCGACCAGGATCCGGGTCGTCGGTTTCGCGCGGAGAGCCTCGAGCGCGCTCGCGTCGTACCCGGGCGCGGCCAGCACCTCGACGAACTGCTCGGCGATCCGCGCGCCGAGGCCGCCCGGAATCGGCCGGTTCACGACGACCACGCCGCCGTACGCCGAGAGCGGGTCGCATGCCAGCGCCTGCTCGTACGCCTCCTCGATCGCCCCCGCGACGGCGACCCCGCAGGGGTTCGCGTGCTTGACGATCGCGCACGCCGGCAGCGTGAACTCGAGGAGCAGCCCGCGCGCGGCCGAGAGGTCGTTGAGGTTGTTGAACGAGAGCTCCTTCCCGTGCAGCTGGTCGACGCGCGAGAGCAGGTGCCGGCGCGCTTTCGTAGCGGCGTAGTAGGCAGCGCGCTGGTGCGGGTTCTCGCCATACGGCAGGTTGGCCACCTTCGTGAAGCTCGGCACGAACGTGTCGGGAAAGGCCTCGACGTCGGAGAACCAGGCCGCGATCGCCGCCTCGTAGGCGGCGGTGGCCGAGAAGGCCTCGGCGGCGAGCTCGCGGCGCAGGCCGAGCGAGACGCCCTCCTCGGAGCGCAGCGCGGCGAGCACCTTCCCGAAGCGATCGCGCCGGCAGAGCGGGATCACGTGCGCGAAGTTCTTGGCGGCTCCGCGCAGCATCGACGGCCCGCCGATGTCGATCATCTCGACCGCTTCCTCCTCGCGCACCCCGTAGCGGCCGACGATCTGCGTGAACGGATAGAGGTTCACGCAGACGAGGTCGAACGGCTTGATCCCGCGGCGTTCCAGCGCCTCGAGGTCGTCGGGATGGTCGTGCCGGGCCAGAATCCCGGCGTGGATGTTGGGGTGCAGCGTCTTCACGCGGCCCGCGAGGAGCTCGGGAACCTCGGTCAACTCGTCGACGCGCGTGACCTCGAGGCCGAGGCTCTCGAGGAAGGCCGCGGTGCCGTCGCTCGCGACCAACTCGACGCC
Source organism: Gaiellaceae bacterium (assembly GCA_035264445.1). Taxonomy (GTDB): domain Bacteria; phylum Actinomycetota; class Thermoleophilia; order Gaiellales; family Gaiellaceae; genus DATFQE01. The sequence continues at coordinate 3,427 of DATFQE010000179.1, forward strand.
CAGCTCGGCCAGCCCGGGTCCCAGCTCGTCGAGGCCGGCCTTGTCGTAGGCCGAGATCAGCGCCCGGCGGATCACTGGGCCACGAGGTCGGCGACGACGCGCGGCAGCAGTCGGTGCTCGACGGCCTGGACGCGGGCGCGCAGCGACTCGACGGTGTCGTCGTCGTGGACGGGCACGCGCTCGGCGACGATCACCGCGCCGGTATCGATGCCTGCGTCGACGTAGTGGACGGTCGCCGCGGTCTCCGGCACGCCCGCCGCGAGGACGTCTTCGATCGGGTGCGCGCCCGGGAACTCGGGGAGCGGCGCGGAGTGCGTGTTGACGATCCGCCCCGTGAAGCGGTCCAGGAATGCGGGTGTGAGCAGGTGCATGTAGCCCGCACAGACAACGAGTTCGACTCCGAGCTCCGCGAGCCACCCGGCCATCGCTGCATCGCGTGCGTCCCGGTCGGGAAAGTCGTCGAGCGCGAAGACGGCGGTCGCGACCCCGGCGGCACGAGCGCGCTCGACGGCATACGCCCCAACGTGGTTGGACGCGACGGCGACGACCGGCAGCCCGGCGTCGAGCAGCGCCTGGAGGTTTGTCCCGTTCCCGCTGACGAGAACGCCGATCACGAGCTGACGATGCGGCCGACGACGAGGCCCTC
>DATFQE010000180.1:0-15608 GCA_035264445.1 Gaiellaceae bacterium
TTCGCGATCACGGTCGGAGCGGTCGACCTCGAGGGGAGCGTCAAGCCCCAGAGGCACGACGTCCCGAGCTGGTCGGCGTACGGCTATACGTACGACGGCTTCAAGAAGCCCGAGGTCTCGGCCGCAGGGCGCTACATGGTCGGCCCGGTGCCGGCAGGCGCGACGCTCAAGGCCGACAAGCCGGACAACGTGGTCACCCTGACGACGATGCGCCTCTCGGGCACGTCGTTCGCGTCGCCGATCGTGGCGGGGGCGGCAGCTCAGATCCTGGCTCGCAGGCCGAGCCTCACGCCCGATCAGGTGAAGGGCGCGCTGATGCTCACGGCACGGCACGTCGGCGACGCCGATCCCGGCCAGGCCGGCGTCGGCGAGATCAACGCCGAGCGTGCGGCGACCATCGGCTACATACCCAACCCGAATGCGGCCCTGAATCGCTACCTGATCAGGACCTCGTCGGGAAGCGGGGAGACTACGACGTTCGACGCGGCGAGCTGGGAGAGCGCCGCGCGGGCGAACGTCTCCTGGGACTCGGTGTCCTGGAGCGACGTCTCCTGGCAGTCGGCGTCCTGGCAGAGCGTGTCCTGGTCGGATGCGTCCTGGCAGAGCGTGTCCTGGACGGACGTCTCCTGGAGCGACGTGGTCGCGATGGCCGACGTCAGCTGGGAGGACAATGCCGGCGCCGACACCGCGTCTCCGCTGGGCGAGTACGTCATGACGCCCGAGGAGGAGGCGGAGGCAATCGCCGAGGGGCTGCTTCCCGCGCTTGCGCCCAGCGCACCAGTACTTCCCTGACGCTCCGGACCAGAGCGGCCGAGGCGCCGGGCCCGCGACGGGCCCGGCGCCCGTGCGTAACCAAAAGGGGGACGCTCGTATCAGAGGAACGGCCTACTTTGGGGCAGGAAGAACCAGGCGTCCCGACAGCGAGGTTCCTTGTTGCGGCCCCCGACCCGGGAAGAGGAGTTAGCAGCGGCATGAACGGCGAGGTCGAGCGGCGATGAGCGCCGTGCCAACCGAGTTCAAGTTCAAGGGCGACGACGACGCGCAGTCCAGCGACGCGAACCATCTCCCCGTCTCGGCGCTCGTCTACCTGCTCGGCGTGGCGGCGCTCGCGAGCATGGTCGCTCTGCCCTTCGCGTTCCGCCTTCACGACGGAGGCGTCGCTCTCGAGGATTGGCTGACGTTCGCGACGCTCGCGGGCGGTGCTGCGATCGCGCAGCTGCTGCTCGTGAAGACCCCGAGGAACCAGTCGTACCACGCGACGAACGTCTTCCTCGTGCCGGCGGTGTTGCTGCTTCCACCGGAGCTCGTCGTCCTGCTGGCGTTCGTGCAGCACGTGCCCGAGTGGCTGAAGAACCGGACGGCCTGGTACATCGAGAGCTTCAACATCTGCAACTACACGATCGCGACGCTGGCGGCGTGGGGCGTCTCGCACTTCATCCTCGACCGGGAATCGCTCTTCGCGGGCGAGAACCTGCGGTTCGCGCTGGCGGGCGTCGCGGCATCGCTCGTCATCGTCGGCACCAACCACCTCCTGCTCGCGCCGATGCTCCACTTCGCGCGCGGGCACTCGATCCGGGACTCCGGGCTCTTCACCTTCCACAGCCTCTCGACCGAGCTGGTGCTGGCGGCGCTCGGCGTCGTCCTCGCAACCTTCTGGAACCAGAACCCGTGGCTGATCCCGTTCGCGGTCGCTCCCGTCCTGCTGATCCACCGCTCGCTGAGCGTCCCGCAGCTCGAGGCCGAGGCGCGCGTCGACCCCAAGACCGGTCTCTTCAACGCCCGTCACTTCGCCGCCGCGCTGAACGAGGAGCTTGCCCGCTCGACCCGCTTCGAGCGGCCGCTCGCGCTCGTCATGGCCGACCTCGACCTGCTCCGTGAGATCAACAACACCTACGGCCACCTGGCCGGCGACGCCGTCCTGCAGGGGATCGCGAAGGTCTTCCGCAGCCACCTGCGCCACTACGACGTGCCTGCTCGCTTCGGCGGGGAGGAGTTCTGCATCCTGCTGCCCGAGACGCCGGTGGACGAGGCGCTCGAGATCGCCGAGCGAATCCGCAAGGCGGTCTCGGAGACGCCGTTCGAGGTCGAGACCTCGAGCCAGCCGATCCGCGCCACGGTCTCCCTCGGCGTCGCGGCGTTCCCGCGCGACGGCGTCGATGCGAACGAGCTCATCCACCAGGCCGACCTCGCGGTGTACAGGGCCAAGCTGCAGGGGCGGAACCGCGTCCTCGACGCGAGTGCCGAGCCGCTTGCGGCGCCCGCCGTGGGCAACCGGCCTCAGCGGCTCGTCTCGGTGCCGGAGAGCGGCGACTACACGGCGCCGCTGCCCCCGGCTGTCGAGATGCAGCCCCCCGAGGAGCGTCGCCACCCGCGCCCGCACGCGGTGCACGGGCCGCGCTTCCTGTCGCTTTCCAAGCGCCTCGCCTTCCTCGTCGGCACCGTTGCCGTCGTCGGCATGGGCGCCGGCACCCTCGGCCTCATTTTCGGCACGTCGACCGACGTCTTCGGCCTGATCGCCCTGATGGTGCTGGTCGGAATCGGCCAGGCGCTCGCGCTCGAGGTCGACGACGGCTCGATCTCGGTTTCCGCCGTGGGCGCGCTCGCCGGGGCAGCGCTGTTCGGCCCGCGCGCTGCGCTCGCGCTCGCGCTCACGACGTCGGTCGTGGAGTGGAGCGCCCGCCGCTCCCCGATCCACTACGTGCTCTTCAACATCGGCGCGCTCTCGCTGGCCTCGCTGGCGGCCGCCGGGATCTTCACCGCCGGCTTCGAGGGCCGGCTCGGCGACCTCGTGACCGTGGCCGCCGGCGTTGCCGCCGGCACTGCGTACTTCGCCGTCAACACCGGCCTCGTCAGCTTCGCACTGGCCATCGAGGGCCACGAGCGCTGGTGGAGGGCCTGGCAGGAACGGTTTGCGTGGCTGGCTCCGCACTGGGTCGTGTACGGCTTCGTCGGCGGCGTGATCGCGATCGCGTACACGGCGGCCGGGATGTTCGCCCTCGCCGTCTTCGCAGTCCCCCTGCTGCTGATGCGCAAGACCCAGGAGGCGTACCTCCGGCATACCCAGAAGAGCGCGCAGAAGCTCCGCCAGGCGGCCGAGACGATCCAGACGCAGAACGTCTCGCTCGAGCAGGCGAACCGGCTGCTCAAGGAGCGCTCGACGGCGGCGATGGAATCGCTCTCGGCGACCGTGGACGCCCGCGACGCCTACACCGCCGGCCATTCCCGGCGCGTGCAGGAGCTGGCCCTCGCGATCGGGCGCGAGCTGGGGCTTTCGCAAGCGGAGCTCGACCTGCTCGGCCACGCGGCACTCTTCCACGACATCGGGAAGCTCGCCGTCCCGGACGCCGTGCTGCTCAAGCCCGCCGTCCTGACCGACGACGAATGGTCGCTCATGCAGCGGCACGCGGACGAAGGTGCGCGCATCATCGACCGCCTCGGCTTCCTCAACGACGCCGTCCCGGCGATCCGCCACCACCACGAGCGCTTCGACGGCACGGGCTACCCGCACGGGCTGAAGGGCGAGGAGATCCCGCTCGGCGCACGGATCATCCACGTTGCCGACGCGCTCGACTCGATGCTGACGACGCGCATCTACCGCGCGGCGCGGCCGGCCGCCGAGGCGATGCGCGAACTGCACAACGCCGCCGGAAGCCAGTTCTGCCCGCGTTGCGTCTCGGCGCTCGAGCGTGTGCTTCCGCCCGAGCTGCTCCAGGCGGAGGCGGACCGGCGCGAGCTGATGGTTGCGTCCTAGCGGCCGGGCCCGTTACGGCGCACTTGCATCTCGGCGATTCTGCTCTACCATTGTTGCCATGGCCCGCAAGCCGGCTTTCCGGGCCGTCGAGAGCATCGACCCAGAGGCCCTGGCGGTCTTCCAGCGCCGGATCCGCCGCCGCTACTCCGACGAGGCGATCCTCGCCGAGCTGAAGGCCTGCGCCGGGCGGCTGGGCCGCTCGCCGACGATGCGCGAGTTCGCCTCGGACCGGAAGACGCGCGTCCATCCGCAGACCGTGATCGAGCACTTCGGCAGCTGGAACGAGGCCAAGCGCCGCGCCGGCCTCGTCCCGCGCCGCTTCGCGACGCGTGAGGAGCTGCTCGACCTCCTGCGCGGGCTCGGGGAGCGCCTGGGCCGCACGCCGACGGCGAAGGACCTCGACGCAGCCCGCCGGTCGATGCCGTCCAAGTCGCTCTATTGGCACACATTCGGATCGCTCACGAACGCGCTCCGCGAAGCCGGGTTCGACGTACCCGTCGGCGAAGAGCGCCTGGAGCGAGCAGTCGATCAGGGCGCCGTCCTCGCCCGCTCGCTGGGCCGGCTGCCGAAATTCGCGGACTGGGGCGAGGCCAGGAAGGCCGACCCGGGCCTGCTGACCGAGTGGCAGGTCTATCGCATGTTCGACGCCAGGCGGGGCGCGTGGTCGACGTTCCAGTTCCTCATCCGCGAACGCCTGCGGGAGCAGGGCGTCGGCGTCAGCGAGGACGGAACGCTTGCGGCCTAGACGGCTGCGGCGATGGCCGCGAGCCGCTTGAGGCAGGAAGCACCCTCGCGCGGAGCCCGGACGGCCGGCAGAGGGGTTTCTTCGTGCGAGTGGTCGGGCTTGAACTGCTCTCGCCAGACCTCACGGCCGTGGGCGAGCGCCAGCAGCGTTCCCTGCGCGACCTCCTCGCGCTCGAGCTCGACCTCGCAGTAGCGTTCGGCGAGCTTCAGCGTCGCCTCGGTGGACGCAAACAGGAGCTCGTTCCCCCCGCGGCCGATCCACAGCGGGCGGCCGACGCCGCGGGCGAGGAAGAGAACGTCCGCGCGCCGCTCGTCCATCCAGGCCGCCGCCATCGAGCCGCACAGCTGGTCGAACGCCTCCGCCAGGCTGTCGGCGCGCTCGGCGAGCGCGAAGATCGCGGCGGAGTCGACCGTCATGTCCGGATGGGAGCGGACGAAGCGGTGACGCGCGAAGATCTCGTCGTCGTTCGTGATGATCCCGTTGTGGATCCCGACGACGCTCCCGTGGCGGACGGGATGGTTGTTGGCCTCGATCGTAGGGTGGCCCTTGGTGTAGTCGCGAACGTGGACGAGCAGCTGCGTCGCCTCCTCGGGAACACTCACGCGATCGAGGAGCGCGCTCGCTCCCGAGCGCTGCTTGTGGACGGCGACGCTTCCGCTGGAGCGGAAGGCGTACCCGACGGCGTCGGCGCCGCGCTCCGCGATACCTGCCAGCAACGCCTGCGCGACGAACGTGCGGTCGAGCTCGCTGTTGTCGTTGAGGCTGTATCCGGCGATTCCGCACATATCGATGTCTTTACGTTAGTTCGCGTACCAGACGTTTCTCTGACCTAAACCAGGCAACCGAACCGCATGGCGGGTTTGATCCCTTGTTTCCCTAGGACGCAAGCGGCTCCTGCCGGTTTGTACGAACTTTGTGAAGCTTTGGTACGACTCGGGCCACCTGCACATGAACGGCCCGCAAAGGGCGCATGGCATCCCTCGACCGAGGGTTTGCGCGCTCGTCAAGGTCTGCCTCGGGGACGCCGATACACGCTTTGCAATGGCACAACGGCCACTTCCCGAGAGCGACCTCGACACACCCGCGGAGCCGCATCTCGAACTGCTTGCACCGGTCGAAGAGGCCAAGCCCGAGGCGAAGGCCGAGGCCGAGGAGGAAGCGGAGGAACGTGAGGAGGCCGGCCCCACGCAGGATCCGCTCAAGCTCTACGTGCGCCAGATCGGTGACGGACCGCTGCTGACGGCGGCAGAGGAGCGCGAGCTCGCCCGGCGGAAGGACGCGGGCGACGAGCTCGCGAAGCAGCGGCTGATCGAGTGCAACCTGCGCCTGGTGATGTCGATCACGCGCAACTACACGAAGGCCGGCGTCCCGCTGCTCGACCTGATCCAGGAGGGCAACCTGGGACTGATCCGCGCGGTCGAGAAGTTCGACTGGAAGCTCGGCTACAAGCTCTCGACGTATGCGACGTGGTGGATCCGCCAGTCGGTGACCCGCGCGCTCGCCGACCAGGGGCGCACGATCCGGCTGCCCGTCCACGTGGCGGAGCAGGCGCGCCGCGTCCTGCGCGCTCGCAGGATCCTCACGCAGAAGCTCAACCGTGACCCGACGTCGGAAGAGCTCGCCGTCGAGAGCGGCCTCACCATCGAGCGCGTGAACGAGCTGCTCGAGCTCGTGGAGGATCCGGTCAGCCTCGAGACGCCCGTCGGGGACGGCGAGAGCCTCTACTCCGACCTGATCGAGGACAAGGACTCCGAGTCGCCCGCCAGCGCGACCGCGAAGCACCTCCGCTCCCGCGAGCTCGCCCGGGCTCTGACCCGGCTGAACCCGCGCATGCAGCGCGTGCTGGCGCTCCGCTTCGGCCTCGGCGGCGAAAAGCCGCAGACGCTCGAGGAGGTCGGCGGCCAGCTCGGGATCACGCGCGAGCGCGTCCGCCAGCTCGAGTCGCGCGCACTCCGCGAGCTGCGGGCGGTCGCACCCGCGCTGCAGCTCTACCTCGAAGCTGAATAGCCGCTTGCGGGCCTCGGTACCGTGGACTGCGGTGCCGGGCTTTGTCGACATCCACTCTCATGTCGTGCCCTCGGGTGACGACGGCGCTCAGAGCGTCGAGCACGGAATCGCGCTCTGCCGCGAGGCCGCGCGCCGCGGGACGAGCGTGCTCTACGCGACGCCGCACGTCTGGGCGCACCTACCGCTGACGCCCGAGCGGGAGCGGGCCACGCTGGCGGCCTTCGAGAAGGTTGCCGCCGCAGCGCCGCTCGAGCTCAGGCTCGGCTACGAGCTCGCGCCGGCGCGCTGGCTGCTTCGCGAGGACCTGGGCCGCTACGTCCTCCAGGGGACGGAGTCGGTCCTGATCGAGGTCCCGTTCGTCGGCTCGCCGAGGGTGACGATCGCACTCGCTGAGCGCGCCGAGGCCCAGGGACTGCAGCCGGTGATCGCGCACCCCGAAAGGGGGGAGGAGGTCGGTCTGGCGCTCGCGCAGGGCCTTGCCGAGCGCGGCTGGCAGCTCCAGGTGAACTCGAGCAGCCTGCTCGGCAGGCACGGCGACGAGGCCGAGGAGGTCGGCTGGCGTCTGCTGCGCGACGGCGCGGCGGCGTTCGTCGCTTCCGACGGCCACCGCGAAAGCCGTCCGCCGCATCTCGACGCAGCGTTCGAGCTCGTCAAGGCCGACCTGGGCGCCGAAGCCGCCCTGCGGTGTTTCGACGGGACGGAACTGACGGCGAGCGCTACTGCTCGACGCCTTCCATCTCGCGCAGCTTCGCGAGGCGCCTGAGCGAGTCGAGCTCGATCTGACGGACACGCTCGCGCGTGAGCCCGAGCCTGCGGCCGATCTCCTCGAGCGTCTTCGGCTCGTGGTCGCCGAGCCCGTAGCGGAGGACGATCACCTGGCGCTCACGGTCGCCGAGCGCCGAGAGCGCGAGCGACAGCGCCTGGGAGCGCAGGTTGAGCTCGACCTGGTCCTCGGGAAGCGGGCCCTCGCCGGCGAGGAAGTCGCCGAAGACGGCATCCTCCTCCTCGCCGACCGGCTGGTCGAGGCTCGTCGACGCACGCGCCGCGGCGCGCACCTCGCGCGCCTGCTCGATGGGGAGACTGGCCTCCTCGGCGATCTCCTCCAGCGACGGCTCGCGTCCGAGTTGCGTCCACAGGATGCGTTCGGCCTTGTTCATCTTCTGGAGCCGCTCGACGATGTGGACCGGCATCCGAATCGTCCGCGCCTTGTCGGCAAGCGCGCGGGCGACAGCCTGGCGGATCCACCAGGTCGCGTACGTCGAGAACTTGTAGCCGCGCCGCCAATCGAACTTCTCCACCGCGCGGATCAGCCCGAGCGTCCCCTCCTGGATCAGGTCGAGGAACGGAAGGCCCTGGTTGCGGTAGTTCTTGGCGATCGAGACGACGAGGCGGAGGTTGGACTGGATCATCCGCTGCTTCGCCTCCATGTCGCCGCGCTCGATCCGCTTCGAAAGCTCGACCTCCTGGGCGGCGGTCAAGAGTGCGTGACGCCCCGCCTCGCGCAGGAAGAGCTGTAGCGCGTCCGTCGTGGTCTCGAAGGACGTCTGGATCGGGGCGGCCGGAGGGGGCGGCGGCGTAGGCTCGGCGTCTGCCCGCTCGTCCTCGTTGATCTCGACGTTCCGCTGGTCGAGCTCGCGATACAGCGCCTCAGTCTCGAGCACGTCGAGCTCGTGGGTTTCGACCAGCTCGGTGAGCTGCGTGCGGCGGACGACGCCGGACTCGGCAGCGCCCTCCAACAGCAACCGCACGTCCTCGTATTGGAGAACGCTCTCGATGTAGACCGACATCTAGCTCCTGTCTGTTTCCCGGTTACACGGCGGGGCCAAACATACGCGCATCGGCGAGTGCGCGTCAGGTGACCGTCACGATCAGCAGCTGTAGCCGTACTCGCGTGCCTTGCGGCAGAACTCGTCTTCGTCGGCGGTGAAGAAATGATGGATCCTGTCCGGCTTGCGGACGTAGTACAGGTAATCGACGCCGGCAGGCCGCGCCGCGGCGCGGATCGACGCCACCCCGGGGTTGCCGATCGGCGTAGGAGGGAGGCCTTTGAACCGGCGCGTGTTGTACGGCGTGTTGCTCGCCAGCTGCGCCTTGGTCAGCGGCCGCGTGCCCTGGATGCCGAGGCCGTAGCGCAGCGTCGCGTCGATTCCGAGCGGCATGCCCTGCTCGAGCCGGTTGTAGATCACCGCGGCCACCAGCCGCCGCTCGGCGGGAACCACGGTCTCTCGCTCGACCATCGACGCGATCGAGAGGACGTCGTACGGGGTTCGCCCGCGCCGGCCCGCCGCGCTGAGGTCGACGCTCTGCCAGCGCACGCTGAAGGCCGCGAGCTGTTTCTGAACGAGCGTTGCGGCCGTCGTTTGCGGCGAGAACTCATAGAGCGCCGGGAAGAGGAACCCTTCGAGGCTCCGACGTTTCAGGTACCTGGCGAACCCCCGCGGCGTAGGGCCGGTCCGGACGGCCCTGGCGTAGCCGCTGCCCGTTAGTCGCGGCGTCACGTGGCGCTTCCCGATCGCGATGCGCCGCACCTCTGCCACTCGGTCGGCCATTTGCCGGGCGCTGAAGCCCTCGGGGAAGACGACGCGCAATGTGACGGCGTCCGGCTGCTGCGCCGGGCGCGCCGCGGCGGCGGCCGCGAATACGAGAGCCGCGACGACGGCGACGATGGAAATGCGCTGCGCCACTCTCTTGTAAGACGCACGACCGGCCGAAAGGTCATCGCCCTAGCCGGGCGACCGGCATTCCGGCATGATCGACGTATGCGCAACAAGGCGCGGGTGCGGAGGCCGCAACACGAGAGTCGGCCGGCGTGGGGCGACGCCGCGCGCGATCGCACTGCTGCCGACCTCGCCGGCGCGATCGGCAACAGCGGGATGCAACAGCTCGCCCGCTCGGCGGAGCTGCAGCGCTCCTCCGCGGCCGCAGGGCTCTTCTCAGGCCGGCCGGCCACGCTCGCTCGGCGGCCGCGCGAGCACGATGAGATCGCGGAGGGTCTCGGCCTGCCGGACGCGATGGACGACTGGCTCTGGCAGCAGCAGGGGATGTGGGAGGAGACGCACAGGCGCGAGGACGAGCTGCTCAAGTACCTCGAGACGCGCTGGGAGCGCGACGACGAGTTGCCCCGCGAGGAGGAGCTCCGGCGTCGAGGCGGCTTCCATCCGCCGCCGGTCCTGGGCTACTAGGGTCGCGCCGGCGCGAAACCGAGGAGCCGGCCGCGTGCGGCCGGCTCCCGGATGTCGGCGTGGTTCGTTCAGCGAACGGCGATGCCGGCCGCAGCAGCGGGAACGCCGGTCTGCGTGTCCACGTGGGTGAGCGTGCCGTCAGCGCCGACGTCGAAGGCCACGATGCCGCGCGAGCCCGCGGCGAGGACGTACAGGTACCGCCCGTTCTCGCTGAGCGAGAGGTCGAGCGCGGTCATCCCGTCGATCGCGACCGCACCCTGGAACGCCAGCTCGCCGGACGGGGACACGGCGAACGTCGAGACGGACGAGCTGGCCGCGTTCGCGACGAACGCGAAGCGGCCGTTCTTCGAGGCGACGAGCCAGCAGGCCGCGCGCTGGCCGGTTTCGATCGGCGCGGTGATCGTCGACACGGTCCCGTCTGCGGCGAGGTCGTACGAGGCGGCCCCGCTCGACCCACCGACGCCCGCGAGGGAGACGAGGAGGTGACCCTTGTTGTCGAAATCGAAGCCGAAGGGCGTGCCGCCCGGCGCGACGTCGAACGACTTCAGGTCCGACAGCCTTCCGTCGTCCCCGATGCGGAACGTATCGATCTGCTGGGAGCTGCGGCCGGTGACGACGAGCACGTTGCCGCTCGGCGCGAACTTCACCTGGGCGGCATCGGTGGCGCCGGCGTTGAGGACGCGGGTGGAGCCGGCGATCGCGGTGAGGCCGTCCTTGCCGAGCGTGAACCCGCTCACCGTCGCGAGCGCGACGTTGTTCTTGTTGAGCACGTAGACGAGCTGCTCGTGCACCGCCACGCTCACGGGTCGGATGCCGCCGGAGGGCGCAGTGTTCAGCAGGCGCGGGCCGCCGGGCTCGACGGCGAAGGCGGCGACGCTGTTCGAGCCGGGGTTGACGGCGAGGACGGCGCGGCCGTTGTCCGTGACCGTGACGGCTCCCTGGGACGCAAGGCCGCCGCCGGTGCCGAGACCGCCGGCGAAGACGCTGCCGGCCGGGCTGAGCGAGCCGCTCGCCGACCGGACGTAGACGACGAGCTGGTTGCCGCTCGCTGCATTCGAGATCGAGTACGCCGCGCCGACGGCGGAGCGGTCGCCGGCGGTCGCCGCGGCCGCGAACGCCAGAAGGGCGCTGCAGATTGCGAGGGAGAAGAGCAGACGCTTCACGGTTTTGCCTCCTGAGTCGAGGAACGGGAACACCGCTCCTGTCCATCGCGACGGCCAATCCGTTACGCGGGGTGCCTGTTTCGGTTGCCGCCGGTGAGGTAAGCCCTTCGCATGGGCCCTTCCCTCGAACCGCAGCAAGCCTGGCGGCTATTGCAACGCGGCGAGGTGCGGATGCTCGACCTTCGCACCGAGCTCGAACGCCGGCGGTACGGTGCGCCGCCCGGAGCCGTTCCCGTGTCGCTCGTGCAGCACGTACTCGATCCCGAGCGCGAGGGCGCCGTTTACCTGTGCCAGCATGCGGTCCGCTCCAAGGCAACGCGGCGTCACGGCGCCGCGGAGGTTGCCGGCGGCTTCAAGGCCTGGCAGCGTGCCGGGCTTCCGGTCGAGAAGCCGAGCTAGCGCGCGCGGTACGCCTTCGGGAGACGCAGGCCGTTCTGCGCCATCACCGTCCGTAAGCGGTCTGGGTAGTCGGTGATGATCCCGTCCACGCCGAGGTCGATGAAGTAGTCCATCGTCGCCGGGTCGTCGATCGTCCACGGGATCACCTTCAGACCGCGCGCGTGGGCGTCGTCGATCATCTTTCGGTCCGGGTACGGGACGAAAGTCGGGTCGGAGATCGTGCCGTTCTGTGGGAAGCCCTGGACGGGTGACAGCGCGGTCACGCCGTCGATCGAGGCCGCGGCGGCCACGAAATCCCCGCCGAAGTCGTCGGCGTCGATGCCGCCCAGCCACGGCGAGGCACCTGGTTGGCCGACCTGGAGGAAGTCCCGATTGGTCAGGGCGACCAGCGGCAGGCTGGGCGCGAGCGTGTGCATCGCCTTCAGCGCGCCCCAGTCGAACGACTGGATCGTGACCTGCTCACTCATCCCGGCGTCGCGGATCTCCTCCCACACCCGGCGGACGAAGAGGGCACGCGGCGCCGTCTGCTCCGGCGCCCCGGCTTCCACCTTCGTCTCGATGTTGAGCATGAGCCGCTTCGCCTTGTAGCTCTTGACGAGGACGAAGACGTCGCGCAACTCGATCAGCGGGCCGCTCACGACCTCCTGGGTCGGGAAGTCGGGGAGCCGCTGGTAGCCGCAGTTGACGGTCTTCACCTGCGCGAGAGTCAGGTTGACGATGAACTTGCCGACGTACGGAAACTCCGGGTCGCCCGCGAAGGCCGGTGCCGTGTCCTGGCACTTCACGCCGTTGATCTGCCGGTCATGGGTGACGACGACGTGCTCGTCCTCGGTCACCTGCGCATCGAGCTCGAGGGTCGTGACGCCGAGCTCGATCGCCTTGGCGAAGCCGGCGAGCGTGCTCTCCGTGGTCAAGCCGATCCCGCCGCGGTGCGCCTGAAGGTCGAAGTGGCTCTTCTGCGGAAGCGGCGGGTCCGCGGAGGCCGGGACGACGAGGACGGCAGAGACGACTGCGGCCGCCAGAAAGGCGGTCAGGGCACGAAAGCGCGGCATGCTTTTCCTCCGATCCATGGCTGGCGCTGAGGGGCTTACCTCAGCGGGCTGAACCGGAAACAGCGAGGCCGACGCGAGCGCACGATAACGCGCGTTATGTCAAGTTCGAAGAAACGGGAATCCTCCCCATTCCGGTCCCCGTCGAGCACCTAAGGCCCCGATTTGACCGAGGGGTCGAGATCGGACAGACTGCCGCCTCGCGCTGCAGCCGCATCCGTGAGCGGACGGCGAGACAGGACGGGCGCGCACTCCTCTCGGGTTTCATCACAAGCTGCAAGGAAGGCTGTGGAAATGTGGAAAAGTGAACTCCTCGCAAATTGCGGGTTTTCCTGTTTCCGGGCTCTTGCGCGTCTCCCGAAGGCCCTCTAGATTCCGACTTGCGCCGAGCACGGAACGCAAGTAGGTCGAAGCGGCACCGGGCAGTCGTAGGCGGAAGCCGAAAGCTGGCTGAGGCAGTGGACGGAAGCGAAACCGGTTCGGCGAAATGGCCCGAGGGGGTGCTTGCACTTCCTCGGGCCTTTCTACGTGGGTGAACCCATGGTTCCCCCACGAGCCCCCTCCTTCAAGGTTCTTCTGAACTTGAGCGGGGCCGGCAAGCCGGCCCCTCTTGGGAAGAGCTGGTGATGGGTTCGCCGCGTTAGCATCCGCGCTTCATGCACCTTCGGCCTCCCAGCATCGATCAAGGAGTTCAGGCCGGGCTCTGGGGCATCGGGCTCGCGATCATCATCTGGCTTGGCCTGCTCTCGTTCGGTGTTTCTGGCGCGACCTCGTTCGTCATGGCCGCACTCGCCGGCGCTGCCATCTTCCTCTACGTCCGCTTCTACGGCGGCGACGAGCCTCAGATCGAGAGACGCCGGACGCCGTGATCGCGCGCGAGCGCTGACACGAGCCAGGCGGCGAGGTCGCGGCCGAGCTGCTGCTCGAGGCGGGCGGCGGCCGACGGGCGGTCGCCCGGGTCGAGGCGGCTCACCTGCTCGACGAGCAGGCTCGGCGGCGCCTGGCTGCGGGTCTGCGGCTGAGCGGCGGCGCTCATCGTGTTCCCGATATCGGCCGCCGCTCCCGCCGCTTTCATCCCTGAGCCAGGTGTGTTTACCGGCGCGTCGGCTCGACCGGTCCCTCGGCCGGCTCGCCGTGCCGCGTCAGCGGCGTCTCGCGGTCGCCGTTCGTGACCTCGGTCGGTGTCTCGTGCTCGACGACGTCCCTGCGGCGCGCGGCCGCCACGGGTTCGCGGATCCTCGGCCCCGAGGTGTCGAACGTGAACCCGAACGTCAGCCCCGCGAGAAACGCGAGCGGGCCTGCGAGGTCGAGCAGGTCCTCCACCACTCCGCCGACGCCGAGCGTGTCCGACCAGTCCACGACGTGCTGCTGGAGCCAGTTCTCGTCCGGCTGACCAGCGCCCAGCACCCAGAGGGCCACCACGAGCGCCGGAATGAAGCCGAGCAGGAAGACGCCGCCGCTCAGGCGCGGCCAGCCCCACTTCGTCCAACCGCCGAGGAGCTGCGAGAGCGCCATCACGAGCCCGCCCGCAGCAACCAGGCCGTAGAGCGCCCAGTAGTCCGCCGTCGAGTCGTCGCCCACCTGCGCAGCGAGCCATACGAGCACGACCGTCGTCGCCACGCCGATCAGCGTGGCCATGCCTCTTGTGAGTCCTAGCATCATGATCACCAGGTTCCCGGCCCGAGGCCGGTTTACACCTAGAGGCCGAGACGGCGCGTGTCGAAGTGCGACGAGTAGAGCTCGGCCGTGAAGTGCTCCACGGCGTTCTCGGCGTCCGTGTCGAAGACGTGCTCGACGATTCCCACCTCACGGTCGTTGTGGAACGGCACGTCGACGTGCGCGCCCGACACGAGGTTCAGCGAGAGCGCGCTGCACGACGGGCAGCGGACGAGCAGGCCGATCGAGCCGCGAGCCGTGCCCGGCGCCAGCAGCGTGAACGACGAGGGAAACACCGGCCGCGGCTGCCCTTCGGGGTAGCAGAAGAAGCTCCACGGCCACTCCCCCGCGTCGATTCGCCGCGCCGCCACGTCGCCCAGCTCCGCGGCCAACGCGTCGAGCCGGGCGGTCATCAGGTTGTGGAACACACCCTCCCCCAGGCCGAGAGGGGCCCAGTCGAGCTCGGCGTCGGAGACGAGCGCGAGGTGTTCGTCGCCGCACGAGCACGCGAAGCTGACCTGGAAGACGGCCGGGTGGGACGCTCCCGGCAGCCGCTCCAGGCGGCGGAAGGCCGAAAGGCGGGCCGCAGCCTCCCCTCGCGTGGGGCACGCGAAGCGAAACTCCGTCCGTAGCACGTCGTACATATCGGCCTCCAACCACTATAGGTCGGCGCGTCGGACGGGCTACGGAACCCTCTTAGTAGTGAATCAGGGAGTAGACGTCGTGCCCCTCGAGGAGCTTTCGCCCCTCGAGGAAGTCGAGCTCGATCAGGAACGCGATCCCGACGACCTCGCCGCCGAGGTTTTCCGCGAGGTCGACGATCGCCCGCGCCGTCCCACCGGTGGCCAGGACGTCGTCGTGCAGCAGCACCCGCTGCCCGCGTGCGAACGCGTCGGAGTGCACCTCGAGCGCGTTCTCGCCGTACTCGAGCGCGTAGGAGGCGCTGATCGTCTCCCACGGCAGCTTCCCTGGCCGACGCGCCGCCACGAAGCCGCAGCCGAGCTTGTACGCCAGCGCGGCGCCGAGGATAAACCCGCGGGCCTCGCCGCCGAGGATCACGTCCGGCGTCCGCGGCTCAGCCCACTCGGCCAGAAGATCGACCGATTCCCGCAGGAGCTCCGGCTGCGCGAGCATCGGCATGATGTCCTTGAAGACGATCCCGGGCTCGGGGAAGTCCGGGACGTCGCGAATCTTCGCCTGCAGGTCGGCTACCGACACAGCGCGGGAGCCTACCGCGCTGCTCGGCTCCGCACGGCCCGCCACAGCAGCGCCGTGCCGAGCTCGTTCGCGGCCTCTCCGAGCGCCTGGAGGTCGTCCAGCGCCGCGGCGCGCCGCTCGGCGCTGCGCCCGCGCAGCGCGGGCGCGATCAGCTGCTCCAGCAGGGCCGACTCTCGCTCCGCCGCCGTGCGGAACGCCCGCAGGTGGCGGGCCGAGATGCCGAAGCGGTGCAGCTTCGCGCAGGCGGCCGCCACGTCGGCGTCGGTCTCCGGGTAGAGCCGCTCACCCGCCTCGTTTCGGGGCTCCAGCAGGTCGTACTCCTCCAGCTCGCGCACCAGCTCTCGTGAGACGCCTGCGCGCTCGCAGAGCTCGTCCAGCTCGATCTCGGGCTCGGGCTCGCCGAGCATCGAGACCGCGCGGCGCCGGCGGTTCTTGCCC
>DATFQE010000181.1:0-3601 GCA_035264445.1 Gaiellaceae bacterium
TTCGAGCTCTTCCTCGACGCCCACCCCGAGCTCCACGGGCGCGTCTCGATGCTCGCGCTCCTCGATCCGTCGCGACAGGACATCCCCGAGTACGCGGAGTACGTCGGCGCGATCCAGCGCGCCGCCCGGCGCGTCAACGACCGCTTCCAGCGGGAGGGCTGGACGCCGATCGACCTGAGGATCGAGGACAACTTCCTCGAGACGGTCGCCGCGTACAAGCAGTTCGACGTGCTGCTCGTGAACGCGATCTTCGACGGTCTCAACCTCGTCGCGAAGGAGGCCCCGCTCGTGAACGAGCGGGACGGCGTGCTCGTCCTCTCCGAGAACGCCGGCTCGCACGAGGAGCTCGGCGAGTGGGCGCTGACCGTGAACCCGTTCGACGTCGAAGGCCAGGCGGAGGCAATCCATGCCGCGCTGACGATGCCGCTGAACGAGCGCCGGGCGCGCCTCGAGGCGATCCGCGCGCACGTTCGCGGCACCGACGTGTCCGACTGGCTCGAGGCACAGCTCGCGGACCTCGATCGCCTAACGGTCGCCGCGCGGACGTGACGGGCGAGCTCACGCACGTCGACGAGACCGGTGCGGTCCGGATGGTCGACGTGGGGTCGAAGCCGCTGTCGAAGCGACGCGCGCGTGCCCGCGCCGAGGTGCGAATGCGTCCCGAGACAGCGCGACGGCTCCGCGAGCTGCCGAAGGGCGACGCCCTCGCCGCAGCACAGCTGGCGGGGATCATGGCGGCGAAGCGGACGAGCGACCTGATCCCGCTCTGCCATCCGTTGCCGCTCTCAGTCGTCGAGGTCGACCTCGAGGTGCGGGACGATCGTGTCGAGATCACCACCGCCGCCGAGACGGTGGCGCAGACGGGGGTCGAGATGGAGGCGCTCGTCGCGGCCTCGATAGCGGCGCTGACCGTCTACGACATGGCGAAGGCGGTCGACTCCGAGCTCGTGGTCACCGAGGTACGCCTGCTCGAGAAGACGAAGGAGGAGCTCTGAAGGCGGCCGTGCTCACGATCTCCGACGGCGTGGCCGCCGGCGAGCGCGAGGACCGCAGCGGGGACCTGCTCGCCGGCCTCCTCGAGGTGGACGGCTACGACGTCGGGCGGCGCGTCGTCGCAGACGACCGCGACGCGATCACGGCCGCGCTCGCCGAGCTCGCCGACGGCGCTGCGCTGGTGCTCACCACCGGTGGGACCGGGCTGGGTCCTCGCGACGTGACGCCGGAGGCGACCGCGGAGGCCCTCGATCGGCCGGCGCCGGGCATCGCCGAGGCGATCCGCGCGGACGCGGTGGCCAGGACGCCGCACGGCCTGCTGTCGCGGGGCATGGCGGGCGTTCGCGGGACGACGCTCGTCGTCAACCTGCCCGGCTCGACCGGAGGCTGCCGGGACGGATACGCGGTCATCCGTCCGGCGCTCGAGCACGCCGTCTCGCTGCTCGCGGGCACCGACACCGCACATCGGCAGACGTGAGCGGTCACGCGCTCGATCTGCCTCGGCGCTTCGCCTCGCTCGTCAAGGTCGAGCACACCGTCTTCGCGCTGCCGTTCGCCTACGTCGGCGCGTTCCTCGCCGTGGACGACGTTCCCTCCGCCGGCGAACTCCTCTGGATCACGGTGGCAATGGTCGGCGCTCGCTCGCTCGCGATGGGCCTGAACAGGCTGATCGACGCCGAGATCGACGCACGCAACCCGCGGACGGCGTCCCGCGAGCTTCCGCGCGGCGCGCTCAGCCGGCCGCAGGTATGGGCCTTCTGCGCTGCATCGCTCGCCGTCTTCCTCGTGGCCGTCTGGCAGCTCGATCCGCTGGTCCGGTGGCTCTGGCCGATCCCCGTGGCCGGCTTCGTGATCTACCCGTACCTGAAGCGCTTCACCTGGCTCTCCCACCTGTGGCTGGGCGCCGTGGACGGGCTCGCTCCCGTGGGCGCCTGGGTCGCGATCACCGGTGAGCTGCCGTGGCAGGCGTGGACGCTCGCGGCCGCGGTGGCGGCGTGGATCGCCGGGTTCGATCTCTTCTACTCGCTCTTCGACGCCGAGATCGACCGGCGGGAAGGGCTCCACTCGTGGACCACGCGGTGGGGCGAGCGCGGTGTGTTCGCCGGCGCCCGCGCGCTGCACGCACTGACCGTCGTCCTGCTCGCCGTGGTCGGTCTTGGGCTCGACGTCGGCGTCGCCTACTGGCTCGGCGTGGTGGCGGTCGCCGCGCTCCTCGCGTACGAGCACTCGCTCGTTCGCCCCGGCGACCTGCGCCGGCTCGATGCGGCGTTCTTCACGGTCAACGGCGTCATCAGCCTCGTGTTCTGCGCGTTCGTGCTCGTCGACGTGCTGTAGCGAAGTCGGCGCGAAGGCGTCACAGACGCGCGCGTCGGTGACCGGTATCTGTTGGCGGGGTAGACAACGCATCCGCGAACAGGGGGAAGGTCACATGGCACGTTTCAGCTGCATGTTTGTTGTGGCGCTGGCCGTCTTGGCCGTTGCGGGCGCCGCCTGGGCCGGAGACACTGGACCACCGACAGTGGTGGCGACCTCTCCGAGCGATTCCGTGCCGCAGTACCCCTGCCTGCCCGGTGACGACTGCTCGTCGCCGCCGCCGCCGCCACCCGCTCCGCCGCCGCCGCCACCACCGCCGCCACCTCCGCCGTCCTTCCCCGCGTGTGGCGACGGCTGGGACAACGACGGCGACGGCCTCATCGACTACCTCTCCGATCCAGGCTGCAGCTCGGAGACGGATCCCGACGAGTACAACCCGCCCGAGCCGCCTCCGCCACCGCCACCGCCGCCTCCGCCACCGCCGCCGCCGCCGGACCTCGACGTCGCCCTCGAGCCGACCGGCTTCGGAACGTGGACGGCGTCCGAGAGTACGGGCTACTACGGGTCACGGTGCAAGACTCAGCTCTTCACGCAGAGCTATCAACAGAGCGGCCTCTACGACGTGATCCGCTACGCCGGGCGCTTCCGCGTCTGCTACGTCCCGGGCGTGAAGGTCGTGTCGTGGAGCGACGTCTACGGCGACGTGGAGTGGGTGCGGGCGTTCTCGGGCTGGGAGTGGCGTGGCAACGAGCAGGGATACCCGTTCGGAGTGCGGATCAGCTCGTACGCGGTCGAGTTCAGGTATCGCGGGCGGGCGGCGATCTGCATCTTCAACTACGGCTGCGGGCCCGAGCGGCACCCCTGGGTAACGCTCACCTTCTTCGCCAACAACACGATGACGAGGCGTGTCGGTGTCGTCTGACGCCGGAGCCAGATCGCGGCGGCGCCTCGTCATCGCCGTCGTGGTCGTGTTGATCGTCGCCTTCGTCGTCCTGCCGATCGTCCTGACGAACACGCTGACTGCGGGCTGAGGCGGAGCGCCTCCGGGCGCGGATCCGCGAACGGGTCGGACTAGACTCGAACGCATGATCCGCGCCCGCGGCCTCGCCAAGCGGTTCGGCGCCAAGCGCGTGCTTGCGCCGCTCGACCTCGACGTCGGTGAGGGCGACTTCGTCGTCGTCACGGGCCCGAACGGCTCGGGGAAGACGACCCTGCTCCGCGTGCTCGCGGGTCTCGTCGCGCCGACCGCGGGCGAGCTCGAGCTCGGTGTCGACCGCTCCGAGCTCGGCCTGCT
>DATFQE010000182.1:0-3000 GCA_035264445.1 Gaiellaceae bacterium
GCGTGGAATGCGCGCAGCGCCGGGAAGTCGGGGAAGCGCTCGATCCCTTCACGCAAGGCGCGGTCGGAATCCGCGTCGCGGCCGAGCGTTCGGTACGTGCTGCCGAGTCCGAGCAGCGCCCCGCGCAGCTCCTCGTCGGTGAGATCGCCGGCGATCGCGGCCTCGTAGTGCTCAACAGCTTCGTCCTCGAGGCCGATGCTGTCATGGACCCATGCCGTCTGCACCGCCACCTGCGCGTCGTCGGCGAACTCGCTCCGGAGTTGGAGCAGGAGCTCGCGAGCGCTCTCCAGCTCGCCGCCTTCGCGGAGCTTCACCGCCCGCGCGAGCCGCTCGTCCCGCGATGCCGGCATCCGGCGATCATGCCAGCGAACGTGATCCCGCCGGCACGCCAGCGCATACCAGTGGGGTGAATCGCAATCCGACGACAGAGAAGGTTCTCCAGGGCGTTGCGGAAGCTCACGTAAACTGGGACGGCCCGGCTTTTGCGGCCGTTTCCCCCCCGCCGGGGCTCCGAGGAAGGCGGACGGAGAAGCCGTGGAGAGAAGCCGGTGACGCGAGCGCGCACAATTTTGATCTGTGAAGACGAGCCTGCTCTGCGCGAGCTCATCCGCGTCTCGGTCGGCGGGGGGTTCGAGTTCATCGAGGCCTCCGACGGCGTCGAGGCGCTCGAGCTCGCGAAGACGCAGAATCCCGACGTGGTGGTGCTCGACCTGATGATTCCCGGGCTGAGCGGTCTTGACGTGCTCGCCCACCTTCGCCAGGAGGAGAGCGGCCGTGAGGTGCCCGTGATCGTGATCAGCGCCTGGAGCGACGCGCGTGACGAATCCTTCGCCGCCGGCGCGGACCGCTTCGTCCTGAAGCCGTTCGTCCCCGACGACCTCCGGGCGGTCGTCGAGGAGCTCGTGGCGTGAAGCGGCGATCGCTGCCCCTCGCCGCGCGCACCGTCTTCGCGACGGGCCTCGTCGGCGTGCTGGTCGGCTCCGTCTTCGTCGTGATGCTGCTCGCGGTTTCCGCGCTGCGCGAGGCCGAGCGCCGCGAGGCGCGGTCGCGCGACGTCACGGTCTCGACGCTTGCCCTGGAGAAGCTGGTGCTCGACATGCAGGCTGGTGTGCGCGGCTTCGTGATCACGGGTGACAAGCGCTTCCAGACGCCGTTGATCACGGCGCAACGCGAGCTGCCGCAGACCCTCGACGAGCTCCAGCGGCTCGTGGCCGAAAGCCCGAGCCAGCGGAAGCGCGTGCGCCTGCTCGGCCAGGAGATCCGCGACTACCGCGACGTCTACGCGATCCCGATCGTGAACATCGCCGAGACGAACCGCGCGGCGGCCGGCTCGCCCGCGGCCGTCGCAGAGGACAAGCGGCTGATCGACTCGATCCGCATGAAGTTCAGCCACTTGCTCGACGCCGAGGAGGGCCTCGCGTCGCAGAGCGCGCAGTCGGCCGACGAGCGCTGGACGGCCGCGCTCGTGCTCGGGATCGGCGGCCTCATCGCGCTCGCCGCCGCGATGCTGGCCTTCGGCGTCTACCTCGCGCGCTCGATCGCGCGGCCGGTGCGCGAGGTGGCCGGCGCCGCCACGAGGCTCGCCGACGGCCATCTCGAGGAGCGCCTCAACGAAGGCGGCCCCGGCGAGATCGGCGACCTCACGCGCGCGTTCAACGCGATGGCGGAGAACCTCCAGCGCAGCCGTCAGGAGCTCGAGGCGCAGAACGAGCAGCTGCGCGAGAGCGAGCGGATGAAGTCCGAGCTCGTCAGCATCGTCTCGCACGAGCTCCGCACCCCGCTCGCGAGCGTCCTCGGCTTCACGAGCCTCCTGCTGACGCGCGACTTCGACGAGGAGACGCGGCACCGCTACCTCGGGATCATCGATGCGCAGGCCCGACGCCTCGGCGCGCTGATCGACGACTTCCTCGATGCCCGGCGCCTCGAGCAGGGGCGCCTGGAGCTCGGTCGCGACCGCGTCGAGGTCGCCCCGCTGCTCCGCGAGCAGGCGGAGCTCTTCCGCGGCCAGAGCGAGCGGCACCGACTGACCGTCGAAGTCCCGCGGAAGCCGCTCGCCGTCCGGGGCGACCGTGACCGGCTCGCCCAAGTGATAGGTAACCTCCTGTCCAACGCAATCAAGTACTCGCCCGAGGGCGGCGTCGTCGAGCTGGTGGGGGAGGACGACGACGGCGTCATCCGCGTGGCGGTGCGGGACCAGGGCGTCGGCATCCCCGACGACCAGCAATCCCAGATCTTCACGCGGTTCTTCCGAGGCGACGCGGCGGCCAGCGGCATCGGCGGCACGGGCCTCGGGCTCGCGGTCTCGCGCGAGATCGTCGAGGCGCACGGCGGCAGGATCGGGTTCAACAGTGCGGAACGAGAGGGCTCGACGTTCTGGGTCGAGCTCCCGGCCGCGGATCGACGCAAGAAGGAGAACGGATGAAGCGCACAGTGAAGTTCGGCGTCTCCCTCGGGGGGCTCGCCCTCCTCATGGTCGCATTCGCGCCCGCCTCGCCGGCGCTCGACCACCCCGGCACGATCCGGATCACGACGCGCGAGGTCGCGCACCGGGTCATGGACCAGGGCCGCCCCGGCCGCGGGCCGGGGGACATCGAGATCATTCGGACGCTGCTCTACAACAAGGGTCTCACGCCGCGGGCGATCGGCCACGGCGAGGTCGTCTGCACGTTCACGGGCCGGCGCTCGCGCGTCTGCAACGGCACGTATTTCCTGCCGCGCGGCAAGATCGTCGTCGCCGGGGCACTCGTGTTCCGGCAGTTCTACGAGTTCGCAGTGCTCGGCGGCACGGGGCTCTATAACAACGTGCAGGGATCGGTGACCGTGACGACGACGACGCCGAAGCCGCGGCGCGACATCCTGACGTTCCGCCTCGTCGTGTGAGTCACCCGAAAGGGTGATGAGCCGGCGCGCGATGCGCGCGAGAATCCATCCCGCCCCGTGCTCGACGACCTGCCGCTCAGCCCGGAGCTCGTCCTCGTCTCGCCGCCCGAGCTGGCGGCG
>DATFQE010000183.1:0-7350 GCA_035264445.1 Gaiellaceae bacterium
CTTCCTCGAGGACGTCGCGCGTCGGGGTCTCGGCCGCTTCGAGGCGGTCGAGGCCGACGGGCGTCTGACGGCGCTCTGCCACGTCGGAGCCAACGTGGTCCCGTCGGGAGGCGGGTGCTCCGTGTTCGCACGAGCCGCCGCGCGCGGAAGGCCACGGATGATCATCGGCGACGAGCGCGCGGTCGACGAGCTCTGGGACGTCGCTCGGCATCGGATGGCTCGTCCGCGCGCTGACCGGCCGGGTCAGCCGGTCTACGTGATCGAGGAGCCGCCCGCTCCCGGCGACACGGGTCTGCGTGCGGCCACGGTGCGCGACCTCGAGCTTCTCGTTCCCGCGTGCGCGCAAACGCACCTCGAGGAAATCGGCGTCAACCCGCTGCGGCGGGATGCGGAGGGCTTCCGCTGGCGAACGAGGGCGCAGATCGACGAGGGACGCTCATGGCTATGGGAGGAAGAGGGGACGATCCTCTTCAAGGCCGAGGCGTCGGCCTGGACACCGGGGGCGATCCAGATCCAGCAGGTCTGGGTCGATCCCGAGGCGCGCGGCCGCAAATACGCGCAGCGTGGGATGCGCGACCTCGTGCGGCTGCTCCTCGGGCGGGTGCCGCGCGTGTGTCTGTTCGTCCGGGCCGAGAACGCGGCCGCGATCCGCGTCTACGAGGCGATCGGGATGAACCAGACGAACACATACCGGTCGCTGCTGTTTTGAGGACGGCGATCCTCGCTCGCCACGCCGAAAGCGAGTTCTCGGTCCGGGCCGCGGTGTCGAGCGACCCTGCACTCCAGGTCGGGCTGACGCCGGCCGGCGAGGACCAGGCTCGCGGGTTAGGTCGCTCGCTCGAAGACGAGCCGATCGACGTCTGCGTCGTGACCGAGTTCGAGCGGACCCGCCGCACGGCCGAGCTCGCGCTCGAGGGCCGCGACGTCGAGATCCTCGTCGTGCCGGAGCTGAACGACCCCCGGGCGGGCCGCTTCGACGGCGGGCCGCTGGACGTGTTTCGCGCCTGGTCGTGGGCGCACGGCTCCGCGGACGAGCCGCCGGGCGGCGGCGAGAGCCGCCTTGCGCTCGCCTCCCGGTTGGCGCGCGGCTACCGCCGCGTGCTCGAGCGCCCTGAGGAGACCGTGCTCGTCGTCGGCCACGCACTGCCGATGGCATACGTGCTCGCCGGGCCGACTCGGCGGATCGACATGCTCGATTACGTCACGCCGCATCGGCTGTCGCGCGAGGAGCTCCAGGCCGGGGTCGACCGCCTCGAGGCGTGGGCCGCGGCGCCGACCTGGTGATCAGGCGCCTGCTCTTCCTGGCCGCCCTCGCCTGGGTGGCCCGGTGGGCGACCCTGGAGGCGGCCGCCCGCCTCGCGGGCCGGCCCGGGAGGCCGCCTCCGCCGCCCCCGGATCCGCGCCGGCCGCCCGGATACATGCCGGGGCCCTTCGACCGGTGACACACTGCCTTCATGGACGTTGAGCAGCTCCAAGACCGCGTGGAGAGGTCGATCCGCCATCACGGCCTGATTCCGCCGCGCGGCGGCATCGTCTGCCTCGTCTCCGGCGGCGCGGACTCGACCTGCCTCTGGCACGTGCTCACCGAGCTCGGCTATGCCGTCAGCGCGCTCCATGTCGACCACGGTCTGCGCGGTGCCGAGTCGGACGAGGACGCGCGCTTCTGCCGGGACCGGCTCGGCGCCGAGGTGGTCGAGGGCCGGGGAGGTACCACCGAAGACGAGCTGCGGCGGATTCGCTACTCGGTCGCGACCGACCGGTTGCGCGCCACCGGCCACACCGCGTCCGACCAGGTCGAGACGGTGCTCTACCGCATCGTCACGAGCGGCGTGCCGGGCGGCATCGAGCGGCGGCGCGACGACGGGGTCGTCAGGCCGCTCCTCGACGTCCGCCGTGAGGAAACAGAGGCGTATTGCGAGGCGGTGGGGCTCGCCTTCCGCCTGGACAGCTCGAATCCCGACACCAAGCGCGGCTTCATCCGGCGCGAGCTGCTTCCGCGACTACGGGAGCTCGATCCGCGCGCCGAGGCGAACCTGATGCGGCTTGCGGAGCGCCGGACGATCTCGCCCGCGCTCGCCGAGCTGCTCGAGTCGGAGGTCGGCACAAAGCGTCTCGACCTGGGCGGCGGTCGGGTGGTGGTCCGCGAGTACGACAGCGTCTGGCTCGAGCGTGGGCCCGTCCCGCTGGAGGGGGAGGTGCGCTGGGGGCCGTGGAGAATCCGCTCCGGCGAGGGAGGGCTTAAGGTACGTGGATGGCGTGCCGGCGACCGCCTGGCGGGGCGTAAGCGGAAGGTGCAGGATGTGTTCGTGGACGCCAAGATCCCGCGCTCGGAACGCGAGGCGTGGCCGCTCGTTGTTCGCGGCGAGGAGGTCGTGGCCGTGCCGGGCCTCGCGGAGGCCCCCGGCTACGAGGGCAAGGTCGAGGCGGTGAGGGATTGACGGTCTTCTCGGAACTAGAACGGGACGTCTCCGAGATCCTGATCGACGAGGACGCGCTGCAACGGCGGATCGCCGAGCTCGGCGAGGAGATCTCGGTCGATTACGCAGGCCGTGACCTGCTTCTGATCGGCGTCCTGAAGGGCGCCGTCTTCTTCATGGCCGACCTGATGCGGCGCCTGACGGTCGCGTGCGAGATCGACTTCATGGCGATCTCGAGCTACGGCGGCGAGACGGACTCGTCGGGAGTGGTACGAATCCTCAAGGACCTCGACATGAACATCACAGGGCGCGACGTCCTCGTGGTCGAGGACATCATCGACTCCGGACTGACCCTCTCGTACCTGATGCGGAACCTGCGCTCGCGCGAGCCCGCGACGCTCGAGATCTGCGCCCTGATGACCAAGCCTTCGCGGCGTGAGATCGACGTGCCCGTCCGCTACGTTGGGTTCGAGATCCCCAATCGTTTCGTGATCGGGTACGGGCTCGATTTCGGCGAGCGCTACCGCAACCTCCCTTACGTGGGTGTCCTGAACGCCGATCTGATTACCGAAGGCGGGTAAGGAACCCCGCGCCGGGGCGAGTATGAGTAGAGACCCCATGTTGCTACCCTGGCTCGGAGGCCCACTTGAACCGTTTCTTTCGTAGCGCCCTTTTTCCCCTGATCGTCATCGTGCTGCTCGTCTATCTGGCGAGCCAGACGCTCATGGGCAGCTCGAAGAACGAGCGGAAGATCACGTACTCGCAGCTGATCGACCGCGTCCAGGAGAACCCGGGCTCGATCGAGAAGCTCGTCATAGACCCGAACAAGCAGCGGGCCTCGACGGAGCTCAGAGGCGGCGAGAAGTTCAACGTGAACTACCCGAGCGACCAGTCGCTGCTCGCGCTCGAGTCTCAGCTCAAGAGGAATCACGTCACCTACGACTCGAAGGGTCGCGGTGGTTCGCCCTGGTGGACGATCCTGACCTCGCTGCTGCCGTTCGTGCTCCTGTTCGGCTTCTGGATCTTCCTGATGAACCAGGTGCAGGGCGGCGGTTCGAAGGTGATGAGCTTCGGCAAGTCGCGTGCGAAGCGGATGACGCCCGACTCGCCCAAGATCGGCTTCAAGGACGTGGCCGGCGTGGACGAGGCGGTCGAGGAGCTCCAGGAGATCAAGGAATTCCTCGAGAATCCCAAGAAGTTCCAGGCGCTCGGCGCGCGCATCCCCAAGGGCGTGTTGCTCTACGGGCCGCCCGGCACCGGTAAGACGCTGCTCGCGCGCGCGGTCGCAGGCGAAGCCGGCGTGCCGTTCTTCTCGATCTCCGGCTCGGACTTCGTCGAGATGTTCGTCGGCGTCGGCGCCTCCCGTGTCCGCGACCTGTTCGAGCAGGCGAAGCAGTCGTCGCCGTGCATCGTCTTCATGGACGAGATCGACGCGGTCGGCCGCCATCGCGGTGCCGGCCTCGGCGGCGGCCACGACGAGCGCGAGCAGACGCTGAACCAGCTCCTCGTCGAGATGGACGGGTTCGAGCTGAAGGACAACATCATCCTGATCGCGGCCACGAACCGGCCCGACATCCTCGATCCCGCCCTGCTCCGCCCGGGCCGTTTCGACCGGCAGATCGTTGTCGACCGGCCCGACCGGAACGGTCGCCGCAAGATCCTCGAGGTGCACGCCAAGGGCAAGCCGCTCGACCCGACGATCGACCTCGACACGCTCGCCGCAGGGACGCCCGGGTTCACCGGCGCCGACCTGGCCAACCTCGTCAACGAGGCGGCACTGCTGTCCGCCCGGCGCGGCCGGAAGACGATCGGGCAGGAGGAGCTCGAGGAGGGCATCATGCGCGTCATCGCCGGGCCCGAGAAGAAGACGCGGCTGTTCTCGGAGGAGGAGCGCAAGATCACGGCCTACCACGAGATGGGCCACGCCCTCGTCGGCCACCACCTCGAGCACACCGACGAGGTGCACAAGATCTCGATCATCAGCCGCGGGCAGGCGCTCGGCTACACGATCTCGCTTCCACGCGAGGACCGCTACCTGACGACGAAGCGGGCGCTGATGGAGCAGCTCGCGATGACGCTCGGCGGCCGCGCAGCCGAGGAGCTCGTCTTCAACGAGGTCACGACGGGAGCGGCGAACGACCTCGAGAAGGTCACGTCGACGGCGAAGCAGATGATCATGCGCTACGGCATGAGCGAGAAGCTCGGCCCGCGCGTGCTCGGGCGCAACCAGGACATGCCGTTCCTGGGCCGCGAGATGTCTGCCGAGCCTGACTATTCGGAGGAGATCGCGCGCGAGATCGACGACGAGATCCGCCGCGTGATCGAGGAGGCGCACTCGCTCGCGCGTCGCGTGCTCGAGCAGCACATCGACGAGCTGCACAAGATCTCGGGCATCCTGATCGAGCGGGAGACGATCGACAAGGACGAGTTCGTCCGGCTGCTCGAGGGCGAGGCGGAGGAGGTCGTCTTCGGCGACGAGCCGACGCCGGCGCCGGGCGACGAAGGCTCCGCCGAGGAGAAGAAGCGGCGCGCGCCGAAGCCGCGGCCGTTCCCGCTGCCGGGCGCGACCATGCAGCCGCCGCCGCCCGAAGCCGCGAAGGGCTGACCGGCCCGCCCGGGGGGGTGCCGCGAAGTCGGCACGCTTGCGGCACGATCGTCCGCACGCTTCGCCGGTAGCGTGAGCCCCGGCGGGGGTCTAGGGGTCCCCCGGCACACGCGTCAACCTCTTTAGAGTCGCCGTGTGAGGCCGCCGCTCGAGGAGCGCTTTCCACGCCCGTCCGTGATGGGCGTCGTCAACGTCACCCCGGACTCGTTCGCGGACGGCGGCCTGAACTACGACCCGGCTGACGCGATCGGCTCAGCAAGGCGGATGGCAGCGGACGGCGCGGCGCTGGTGGACGTCGGCGGCGAGTCCACCAGACCAGGATCCGAAGGCGTCTCGGCCGGCGAAGAGCTGCGTCGAGTCGTGCCCGTGCTCGAGGCGGTGGCGGGCGAGCTTCCCGTCTCGATTGATACGACGAAGGCGGAGGTCGCCAGAACGGCGATCGACCTCGGGGCCGAGCTCGTCAACGACGTCACGGCGCTGCGCGGCGACCCCGCTCTCGCCGAGGTCGTCGCCACGAGCGGCGTCTATCTCTGCCTGATGCACATGCGAGGCGAGCCGCGGACGATGCAGACGGATCCGCACTACGAGGACGTCGTCTCGGAGGTGACCTCGTTCCTCGAGGAACGGCTGCGCTTCGCCGTCGGCGCCGGGATCCCCGAGGATCGCATCGCACTCGACCCTGGGATCGGCTTCGGGAAGACGCTGCAGCACAACTTCGAGCTCGTCCGCCGACTGGACGTGTTGCTCTCTCTCGGTCGGCCGGTCGTGATCGGCTTCTCGCGGAAGCGATCTCTCGGTCGGCTGCTCGGCGACCCTGAAGCCGTCACGGGCTCGGTGGCGGCGAGTGTCGGCGCCGCCGTCGCCGCGTACGACCGGGGCGCGACGATCCTCCGCGTTCACGACGTTCGCGAGCACGTCGAGGCTCTCGCCGCCTCACACGCGGTCGCGGACGCCGAAGCGGCGACCGCGGCGCCGTCCTAGGCGCGCGGCGATTACGCTCCCGCCGGTGACGGTCCTGGTCGAGCTGAGCGGCCTGGAGGTCTTCGGACGCCACGGGCTGCTCCCGGAGGAGCGCACCGGCCAGACCTTCCTGTACGACGTCGAGGTCGAGGCCTCCGAGGCGGCTCTCTCGGACCGGATCGAAGACGCCGTGGACTACCGCGAGGTCGCCGAGCTCGTCCGTGTCGTGTCCGACCGCAAGCGCTTCGACCTGCTCGAGCCGCTCGCCGCGGCGGTCGCGGACGTGCTCTTTGCACGCTTCGACGCCGAGCGCGTGAAGGTAAGGGTGCGCAAGCCCTCGCCGTACGGAATCCCGGCAGCCTGGGCAGCGGCTACGGTCGAGCGGCGACGCTGACCCCGAGCCGATAGGTGGCCCGCGGGGCGCCGGCGCCGACCTTGACGTTCACGAACGCCGTCACCGCGCTCGGCGCGCCGTTGCGGAACGCGTCCCGGAGATCGTGGGCATGGGCTCCGCGAACAGCCACGTTCCCGCCGAACGATCCCGCCGGATAGCCGAGGCTCAGGTTGATCACGCCCGGCCCGTTGCGCGCGGCCGCCGCGAGCCCCGCGATCACCGCGCCGAAGCTCAGGTCGTAGCCGTCCCAGACGAGCAGCCTGGCCCGCGGGTAGATCCCGACGAGACCGACGCCGTTGACCGGCGCGGCGACGAGCGACCCGACCGCGGTCCCATGCGAGCCGCGGTCCTCGTCGGTGAAGGTGATCGTGTTCAGGGCGACCGTCTCCGGACGGCCGTGGAACTCGGGGTGAGCGAAGTCGATGCCCGTGTCGACGACGGTCACGGGCTTCCCCGGCCCCGGCGACTCGGCGCGGTCGGCGCCGACGAGGCGGTACCACCACTCGCTGTAGAAGAGCGGCTCGATCTCCAGTGACGTCTGGAGCGGCCGCAACGGAGGTCCGGGCCGACGTATCCGACGAGCCCTCGACGTGCGAGCGTCGGGACCAACCGTCGAGCGACGGAGCTCGGGACGCGCCAGAGCTCGAGGTCGGCCGAGAGCCGCTCGCCGCCATTCGTGAGGAAGGCCCAGCGTGCGGGCTGCGAGCCACGATGGCTCAGTGAGACGAGTGCGTCGTCGTGGCCGTCAACGGCGCGGAGCCCGGCCGCGACCGGCGAAGCCGCGCCCGCGGAGGTCGGCGTCGCCAGCGCGAGAACGACCCCGATCGGCCCTAGCACCCGTTTCACGCTCGCCCGCGGCGACCCTACCGAGCGGTGTGTTAACGGATGGTTGCGACTTTGAGTTTGTAGGTTGCGTGCCTGGCGTTGCGTGCGAGGAACGCGTCCAGGTAGAGGTAGGCGCCGCGCCGGTCCTT
>DATFQE010000184.1:0-4685 GCA_035264445.1 Gaiellaceae bacterium
GAGTCGAGCATGCGGAGCACGTTCTGCTCCATCGCGATCGCCTCGTCGATGTGCTTCGTGAGCTGATCGGTCAGCTCGCCCATAGGGCCTCCCCTCGGCGGTTTGCCAGCCGTCACTACCCACGACCGACAGCGTCAATCATGAACGGTCCCCGCACATGGACCGGACCTTCGCGACATACTGGCCACGTGGACAACCCGGAAACCGCCAGGGACCGCGCGGCACGCAACGAGGCCCTCTTCCGCCTGGTGAACGAGCGCGTCAAGGACGTCGGCGACGCCTTCTCGGCCGTCGATCCCAGTCCGATCGACTTCGTGTGCGAATGCGGCCGCCGGGACTGCACGGCAGAGATCCCAACCGACCCGCGCTCACGTTCGTGAGCGAATGCTGACGGAAGGTTTAGCGGTTGCAAATCGTGGCCTTCGTACGCTCGGGCAGGGATGGCAGCGACGACGCCACACGTCGAGAACGCGGTCGATTCGCCGAAGCACCACGTTCGCTGCGCCCACTGTGGATACGGGGCGGTGCTCCGCGCGCTCCCCGTCGAGTGCCCGATGTGCAGGCAGTCTTCGTGGGAGCCTGACACCTGGCGGCCGTTCGGACACCTGCGCGACGTCTGGGACCGCGACGGGGCCGGACCGACGGCTGCTGCCTAGACGCAGGGACTAGCCGGACGCGCCGGTCTCGTCGTGCGCCGAGCCCACGGGCTTCGACTCGGGCGAGCCCCGCTGGCGCAGGTAGACGGTGAAGATCGCCATCGTCCCGACCGCCAGGAACTCCGACTGCCAGTTCTGGAGCGTCTCCTCCCAAAAGCTTCCCTTGGTGAGGTATGTCGCCCACGAGACGGTCGGCTGATCGTGATCCTTCTGCTCGTCGTTGTACTCCGTCCAGCCGGTGACCGACTGGCCGAACCAGCACAGGAAGAAGATGGCCGACATCACGAGCAGGAGCGAGTTCGAGTAGATCGAGCGGCGTAGACCGCCGTGGAAGCGGGCCCAGCGCGGCGAATCCGGCCCGGCATGCGGCCCGAGCTTCTGCATCTCCTCGCTCTCCAGCCCGATGTTCTCGATCGGCTTCGACTCGTTCGAGCCGCGCTGAACGAGCCAGATCGTCGCGACGATGAAGAACATGAACTGGAGGAACTCGGACTGCCAGTTCTCGAGGAGCGCCTGCCCGTAATCCGAGGAGGTGACGTAGCGGCCCCACGAGACCGTCTGGCCGCCGTGCTCGAGCTGCTGCTCGTTGTAGGCGGAATTCCCGGCGATCGACTGGCCGAACGCCGTCGCGAGGAAGATCGCGAGGAAGAACAGCGAGAGGCCGTTGTCCCGGAGGAAGCGCTTCACCGGTGTAGGAGACCGACCGCGATGTAAAGGGCGAGGCCGCCCGCGATCACGACGAGGTAGACAGCAAAGACAACGCGCACGGCTCTCTGGATTGCCGCAAGCGTCCGAGGCAAAACTCTGTAGGCTCGCCGCAGAGGTCGAAGAGAGAGGAGAACCATGCCTTTCCAGGTCCCCGAGCTGCCCTACGACTACGCGGCGCTCGAGCCGCACATCGACGAGCAGACGATGCGGCTGCACCACGACAAGCACCACCAGGCATACGTGGACAAGGCGAACGCGGCCCTGGAGGGCACGGAGTGGGCGGACGCGTCGGTCGAGGAGGTGCTCGCCAACTTGAACAATCTCCCCGACGACAAGCGAACGGTTGTCCGCAACAACGCCGGCGGGCACGCCAACCACACGCTCTTCTGGGAGATCATGTCGCCCGACGGCGGCGGCGAGCCCGAAGGCGCGCTGGCCGGCGCGATCGGCGACTTCGAGCGCTTCCAGGAACAGCTCGCCACCGCGGCCGTGAACCAGTTCGGCAGCGGCTGGGCCTGGCTGGTCAAGGACGGTTCCTCGGTCGCGGTCCTCTCGACCCCGAACCAGGACTCACCGCTCCTGCAGGGACAGACGCCGCTGCTCGGAGTCGACGTGTGGGAGCACGCCTACTACCTCAAGTACCAGAACCGGCGTCCCGATTACGTCGCGGCGTGGTGGAACGTCGTCAACTGGCCCGAAGTCGCTCGGAGGTTCGAGACCGGCTGAGTCGGGGTAGGGAGCGGCCACACGCGAAGCGAGGAGGTTTCGGATGGCCAACCCAGCCCCGATCGGCAGCGATGTCCGCTCCGGCACCTACCAGTGCACGAACTGTGGCTACGAGCTTCAGGTCCGGTCGGTCCAGTCGCTCCCGCCGTGCCCCAAGTGCGAGGGGCCGCAGGAGTGGGAGGCGGTCACGGGCGGTGACAGCGCCGACGACCCGTATCCCGAAGGCAGGTAGCCGTCAGCGAGCGGCGGCGGCGGCGCGCACGGGCAGCTCGACGGTAAAGGTGGAGCCCTTGCCCGGCTCCGACTCGAGCTCGATCTCCCCGCCCATCCGTTGGACGAGCTCGCGGCAGATGTACAGGCCGAGCCCGGTGCCGCCGACGCCGCGCGCGAGCTGCGGGTCGGCGCGATAGAACTTCTCGAAGACGCGCTCCTGCTCGGCGTGCGAGATCCCGAGCCCCTCGTCGTGGACCGCCAGGCGTAGGCGGCCGTTCTCGCCGGGCGCGATCCGGAGCACGACCGCGCCGCCTTCCGGCGAATACTTGATCGCGTTCTCGAGCAGGTTCAGCAGCACGCGCCGCAGCTTCATCGGGTCGACCGCTACACGGGGCACGCCGTTCGGCGGAGCGTCCACCTCGATCGTGACCGCGGTCTGCGCTTGCATCTGCATCGACTCGACGACGTCCGCAACCAGCGCGCGCACGTCTACGGGAGCCGACGCGAGGCTGACACGGCCCGAGTCCAGGTGGCTCGCGACCAGGATGTCGTCGACGACGCGGGCCAGCCGCTCGGACTCGCTCGCGATGATCGCCATCATCCGCTCGATGCCCTCGTCGTCGAGGACGTCCTCGCGCCGCAGCGTCTTCGCGGCCCCGTAGATCGCGGCCAGCGGCGTGCGCAGCTCGTGCGACGCGGTCGCGACGAAGTCGTCCTTGAGCTTGTCGAGCATCCGCTCGTCTGTGCGGTCCTGGAACGAGTACACGGTGGCGTCGGCGACCGCGACGCCGCACAGCGAGAGCCAGAGCTCCCCGCCGTTCACCTCGAACGGGAGCATCCGCGCGAGCTGGCGCTTCGGCCGCCCGCCCCCCGCGACCGGGATCGAAGGCGAGACCTCGTCCCACCCTCCGAGCAAATCGCTTGCCTGCTTGCCCACCGCGTCGGCGAGCGCGATTCCGGTGATCTGCTCGGCCGCGAGGTTCCAGAACTGCACCACTCCGTCGCCGTCGACTACGAAAACGCCGTCGCCGACGTGCTCCAGGACATGTGCGTGCCGCTCCAGCTCGAGCCGCTGGATCTCGATCTGCCGGTCGAGCCGCCGCTTCTCGATCGCCCGCGAGAGCGACACGGTGAAGTACTCGCGGTCGATCGGCTTCTGGATGTAGTCGTAGGCGCCGCGACGAAGCGCTTGCACGGCCAGGTCGTGCTCGCCGTGTCCGGTGATGAGCAACGTCGGCGTCTCCGGCCGCACCTTCTGGATCTCGTCCAGCAGTGCGAGACCGTCCATCCCGGGCATCTTGATGTCGCTGACGATCGCGTCGTAGTCGGCGACCGCGATCTTCGCCAGCGCGTCCGGCGCGGAGTCGCTCGTCTCCACCGTCAGCTCGCTCATCCGCAGGCGAAGGGCCTCGGGTAACGCCTCCAGGAGCGCCGGATCGTCGTCGACGATCAAGACCTTCGGGTTCACGGAACGTCGACCTCGGATTCGGCAAGCGGCAGCTCGATCGTGAACTCCGCGCCGCCGCCGGCGCGCTCGCCCACGGCGATCGTGCCCGCGTGCTCGGTGACGATCCCGTACGTGATCGAGAGGCCGAGGCCCGTGCCGGCGCCGACCTCCTTCGTAGTGAAAAACGGGTCGAAGATGCGAGCCTCGAGGTCCGGCGGCACTCCCGGCCCGTTGTCCGCGAACGTCACGAACGCCATCGGCGGCCGGATCTCGCACGTGATCCAGATCTGCTTGTGGTCGAGGTCGGCGAGCGCGTCGCGCGCGTTCGTCAGCAGGTTGACGAAGACCTGCTCCAGCTGGATCTCGTTCCCGTCGACGATGATCGGCGCCTCGCCCGGCTCGACCGCAACGGAGATCTCGCGCAGCCGGAGCTGCTCGTGCATCAGCGACAGCGAGCGCTCGATCACGGCCGCGATCTCGACGGGCTCGTAGACGATCGTCGCCGCGCGGCCGAACGTGCGCAGGTGCGAGATGATCTCGGTCGCCTTTCGCATCTGCTCCATCGCTTTGCCGAGCTCGTCGCGGACGGCGTCGGGATCGATCTGTCCGAGGTCGATGCGATCGATCGCATTGCCGACGAAGAGGCCGATGTTGTTCAGCGGGTTGTTGAGCTCGTGCGCGATGCCGGTCGTCAGCTCGCCGAGGGTGGCCAGCTTGCCGGCCTGGATCAGCTGCTCCTGCTTCTCCCGAAGCTCCTGCTCGCGACGCTCGACATCCGCGGTCGTCTCGCGGAGGTCGCCCATGATGTGGATCATCGCCTTGCGGCTGTTCTCCAGCCGCAGGTTGGAGTCGTGCGAGTCGCTCAGGATGTGCAGCAGCGCGCGGCGCGAGTTGTCGAGCCGCTCGGTCTGCTTGGCCAGCCGGCTCCGGTCCTG
>DATFQE010000185.1:0-19638 GCA_035264445.1 Gaiellaceae bacterium
GCGAGCGCGGATCATCGCGTCGTCGGTTTCGGGCGTCGAGCCGGAGATCATGGGTGTCGGCCCGATCGAGGCCGTCCGCAAGGTGCTCGAACGGGCCGGGATGACGATCGACGACGTCGACGTGATGGAGCTGAACGAGGCCTTCGCCGCGCAGGTGCTCCCGGTCTGTCGCGAGCTCGGTGTCGACCCGTTCGGCGAGAAGCTCAACCCGCACGGCGGCGCGATCGCGCTCGGCCACCCGTACGGCATGACCGGCGCCCGGATCATGTGCACCCTGCTCAACGACCTCGACTCGCTGGACGGGACGATCGGCCTCGAGACGATGTGCGTCGGCGGCGGGCAGGGAATGGCGATGCTCGTCGAGCGGCTGAACTGAGCTGAGCGCGCCGCTGCTCCTCATAGCCGGGCTCGGCCAAGGCGCCTGGGCCTGGCGCGATGTGCTGCCGCTGCTCGATCGAGACGCGATCACCTTCGACAACCGCGGGACGGGGCTGCTGAACGGCGAGCCTCCCCGGCGAACGATCGCCGACCTCGCAGACGACGCATTGGCCGAGGTCGATGCGCCCGCCGATATCGTCGGCCTGTCCATGGGCGGCTACGTCGCGATGACGATCGCGCTCTCGAAGCCCGAGGCGGTGCGCTCGCTCGTGCTTGCCGGCACGGGGGCGGGCGGGCCGGATCGCGTGCGGCGGCCGAAACACGTGGCCGACGCATTCACGGCGGCGCTTCGCCTGCCCTATGACGAATATGCGCGACGGACAATGCCGTACACGTTCGCGGCCGGCTGGAGCGAGGCCAACCCGGAGCGGTTCGAGGAGTTGCTCGCCGCGCGGCTCGAACACCCGACGCCGTACTCGACGATCGGAGCGCACGCCGACGCGTGCTACGCGTTCTACGGCGCGGGTTCTCCGGTCGAAGGGATTACGGCGCCGACGCTGGTCATCCACGGCTCCGAGGACCTGATCGTCCCCGTCGAGAACGGGCGCATGCTCGCGCGGCGAATTCCGGGCGCGCGCTACGTCGAGCGCACCGGCCGCGGGCACAACCTGCCGCTCGAGGAGCCGGAGACGTTCGCCGCCCTCGTGAACGAGTTCCTGCAATGAACGTCTACCGCACTCCCGACGAGCGGTTCGACGGACTCCCGGGCTATGGGTTCGAGCCGCACTACGTCGAACAGGACGAACTGCGCATGCACTACGTGGACGAAGGGAGCGGCGAGCCGGTGCTGCTCTTCCACGGCGAGCCGACCTGGTCGTTCCTCTACCGCAAGGTGATCCCGCCGCTGTCGCGCGTCGCGCGCGTGCTCGCACCGGACTACTTCGGCTTCGGCCGCTCCGACAAACCGGTCGACCCCGACTGGTACTCGTACGACTCGCACTACGCGTCGGTCGAGCGGTTCGTCGACGAGCTCGACCTGCGCGGGCTGACGCTCGTCGTCCACGACTGGGGCGGGCCGCTCGGCCTCCGGCTCGCCGTCGAGCGGCCGGAGCGCGTGGAGCGGCTCGTGATCACGAACACCGGGCTGTACGCAGGCCGGCCGCCTTCTGACGAGTGGCTGCGCTTTCGCGAGTTCGTGCGTCGCGTGCGGACGGACTTCCGCCCCGGGCAGCTCGTGCAGATCACCTGCGTGACGGAGGTCGCCGACGAGGTCGTGGCCGGGTATGACGCGCCTCACCCGACGCCCGAGTCGAAGACCGGCCTGCTGATGTTCCCCGAGCTCGTTCCAACCGAGCCGGATCATCCGTCGGCGGCGACCATGACGCGGGTGCGCGAGACGCTCGGCGGCTGGCGGAAGCCGGCGCTCGTGGTCTTCAGCGACTCCGACCCGATCTTCTCGCCGCGTGTCGGCGAGCGCTTCGCAGAACGGATCCCGGGCGCCGAGCTCGGCGAGCCGCTCGCAGGCGCCGGCCACTTCCTCCAGGAGGACAAAGGCGAGGAGCTCGGCGAGCGAATCGCCCGCTGGCTGTCCGAGTAACCGTCCCGAAGGGCGACGTCCGGGGTCTGACCCCAGGACGCGGCCAAACTAGACGCGTCCGTTTGGCTCGAGCGAGCCGAACACGGCTTGCCCAACGATGGGCTCGTTCCATTCGGCCTCGTCCGGGGTCTGACCCCGGACATGGCCGAAAGCGGCGCGTGCGCCCTACGCGGCGAGGCGGTCCGACGTGACCCGGTGGACGACCTCGATCGCGTTGCCGTCGGGATCGAGGATGCGCGAGGCGTAGTAGTCGCGGTTGTACTCGCCGCGGCAGCCGGGCTCCTGGACGGACTCGGCCGAAGCCGAGAGGGCCGACGAGTGGAACCAGTCGACCTCGTCCCTGTCGTCGGCGGCCAGCGTGACGTCCAGCGCGCCGGCGCCGCTCGACTCGACGACCCACAGCGAGCTCGGCTCGCCCTTGACGCCGAAGTACGCGCGCCGCCGGTCGGGCCAGTCGAGCAGGAGCACGAGCCCGAGCGGGGCGAGGACTCGCTCGTAGAACGGCTTGCTCGTCTCGTAGTCAGAGACCGGAATGGTGAGGTGGTCGATCCCCATCGGAGCGAGAATAGAACGACCGTGCTTTTTTGTCAAGGCTGATAAACTGGAACTTCGGATCCAAGGCTGGTAGAATCGGACGATCGTGCTAAAGACCAAGGGCGAACGCACGCGCCAGGCGATCCTCGACACCGCTGCGGCGCTCGCGACCGAGGAGGGCCTCGAGCCGTTGTCGATCGGGCGCCTTGCCGAGGCGACGGCGATGAGCAAGAGCGGCCTCTTCGCGCACTTCGGCTCCAAGGAGGAGCTGCAGCTCGCCACCGTCGACCACGCCGCCGCGCTCTTCGTCCGCGAGGTGATCGCACCAGCACGGGAAGCGCCACGCGGTCTGGCGCGCGTCTGGGCGCTCTGCGAGAACATGGTCGACTACGCGCAGCGGCAGGTGTTCCCCGGCGGCTGCTTCTTCGCCGCAGCCGCGTTCGAGTTCAACCGCCGGCCGGGGCCTGTCCGCGATCGCATCGAGCACATGCTCGGCACTTGGCTGTCCTACCTCGAGCACGCGGTCGAGCAGGCACAGCAGACGGGAGAGCTCGTTCAGACGCCCAGCGCGAAGGAGCTCGCGTTCGAGCTCGACGCGTTCGCTCAGGCGGCGAACGCGAAGTTCCAGCTGTTCCGCGACGACGCGGTCTTCGCCGACGCGCGCCGCGCGATCCGCGAGCGCCTCGAGAGCCTGCGCCCCTAGAAGCGCCGCAGCTTCGCTCCGTCGTGGTCGAACGCCTGGAGCACGCGGCCGGCGACGCCGCCGTCCTCTGCGACCTCGACGACGACCGCATGGAACAGGGCGCCGCGGTCCTCCGGGTGTCCGTCGCCTTCGGTGCAGACGCCGCGCATGTGCGAGCAGAGCCCGGTGCCGCCGCCTCCGGACATGACGAAATGGACGCCGGCGCGGACGGTGTGGTCGAACGCGAGCCCGTGCGCGCAGCACACGAGCATCACGTCGTGGCGCCGGATGATCTCGAGGAACTCGGTCTCGCCCCGCTTGAAGCCCCAGTCCGGGTGCGGCGCATAGTGGCCGTCGAGGTACGGCGGCTGGTGCATCAGTACGACGCGGTTGGGCTCTGCGGCGGTGGATAGCCGCTCGTCGAGAAATGCGAGGTCGTCGTCGCGCGGCCCGCGGGTTCCCTCGGGCGTGCCATACCCCGGGAAATCGGCGCGTCCCGGCTCGCCGCCCTCGGCGTGGATCGCCACGAAGCGTGTGTGGCCGCAGGCGAAGTCGAAGTTCATCGGGCCGTGGATCCGCTCGAAGACGTCTGGCCCGTTCAGATCGTCGAGGTCGTGGTTGCCGACGACGCAGACGTTCGGGATCGGCAGCGCCTCCATCTGCCGGAGATAGTGGTCGTGGCGGTCGGGCGTTCCGGGCCCGGCGAAGTCGCCCAGATTCACGAAGAAGGCCGGCGCGGGGTCGAGCGCGGCGACCTGACCGACGAGCGCCGAGTAGATCGCGTCGGCGGTCGGGTCCCACCACGCGCCCGAGTCGCCGGCGAAAGCGAACCGGACGACGCCGTCGACCGGCACCGCCTCGATCCGCTCGACCATCAGCTGGTTGCGCGGAATTCCCGCCACAGCTCCTCCATCGTCCGCAGGCGGCCGCTCAGGTGGATCGGGTCATAGGGCGTGTGGTTGACAGCGCGGACGACCCAGTCCTCGCCCACGTCGACGACGTTGATGCACGCCGGGGACTGCTCGAGATTGCCGAGCAGGGCCCGCTCGCCTGTGAGCGCAAAGGACAGGATCGCCCGGTTGACGCCGCCGTGAAGAACCGCGAGGACGACGTCCCACTCCGGGTCGTCGAGCAACCGCTCGAGGGCCGGGAGCACGCGGTCGAGCAGCGACCGGATCGTCTCGCCGCCGAGGAACGGCGTCTCCTCCGGCACGACGCCGTGCCAGGCGCTGACGAAGGCGGCCTCGAGCTCGTCCTCGGGAATGTCGCCGAGGCGACCGGACTCGATCTCGCGCAGCTCGGGCCAAACCTCCGGTTCCGGGTTAGACGGCGCCACGATGCGCGCCGTCTCGAGGGTTCGCGGCAGCCCGCTGGTGACGACGCGGTCGAAGTCGATCCTCGCGAGCAGATCGCGCGCCGCACGCGCCTGCTCGCGCCCTGCGTCGGTCAGCGGCACGAGATCCGGGCGGAGCGGGCGGCCGTCCTGGAAGTACGCAACCTGCGCGTGGCGCATCAGGTAGATCCGGCGGCGGGTCACTCGTACTTCTCGAGATAGGCCGGGTTCGACACTCGCAGCTTTGCGGCGACGTGCGCCTTCAGCGTCGAGTGCGCGTCCGGCGGAACGTCACCCGCCCTGATCCGTCGCGCGAGCTGGCGCAGTTCGTCGGAGGAGAGGTCCGGCTCGTCGGACTCGAGCTCGCGCCGCGCGATCCCGAGCGCGTTCATCGCGACAAGGGTGCGGAACTTCAGCCTTTGATCGTCGAGCGTGGGAAGAATCTCGGTCGAGAGGAACTCCCACACGGCCTCGACGAGCTCGGGAGCTACGGGTCGATCAGGCATCGATCAGCGAGAGCAGCTCGTACTCCATCTCTGCGGCCATCCGGCCGAGCACCGCGTACTCGACGCTGCGGTCCACGCCGGTCAGGTGGCGGCGGCACTGCGTGAGGCAGCCGATCGCCCACTTGACGTTGCCCAGGACCTCCCACCAGTCGAGGTCCGCCTCGGCCACGTCGACCCCGGTTAGCTCGGCGTAGCGCGCCAGGTAGGGCGCGAGCTCTCCCACACCGCCGAGCCGCCGCTCGTCGGCGCCGAAACGCCAGGCTCGGACGATCGGCCAGCCGAGGTCCTCCCGCGGGTCGGACAGGTGAGCGAACTCCCAGTCGAGGAGGTATTCCAGCCCGCCTTCCGAGACGGCGACGTTGCCGATCCGGAAGTCGCCGTGGCTGACGACCTCGGGGAGCGGCTCGGGACGATGCTCGCGGAGCCACCACAGCCCATACTCGATCGCAGGATGCGGGTCCTCGACCGAGTCGAGCTCTCCGTAGAAGCGCTCGAGGATGTCACCGCTGCGCAGGAACGGCAGGCGCTGGGGCGGGATCGCATGGATCTTCGCGAGCTCGTCCGCGAGCTGCGTCTCGAGGCCGGGCGGCGGCTTGCGCGCGATCCGCCGGCCGATCGTCTCGCCGTCGATACGTTCCATCGCGAAGGCCTCGCGGCCGCCGAGCTCGCCGAGGTATGCGACCGGCTTCGGCACGCGCACCCCGGCCTCGGCCGCCGCCTCGAGCACGGCGAACTCGTGCTCGAGCGAGAGCGTCGCCGCATGGATCACGCCGCCCGCCGCGCGACGGACGAGTAGCGGCTCGCCGTCTGCGTCGACCGCCCAGGCCTCCTTCGAGGCGCCGCCGGCGAGCAGGTGCATCGAGTCGACGCGGCGCCCGAGCCGCTCCTCCAGCTCAGAGGCCCAAGGCGGCACAACCGTCATGGCGTCAGCCGGTACGTGAAGTACTCGACCTCGAGACCGTCCTTCTCGAGATCCCGCGACGCGACCTTCTCGACGGTCAAGCCGCTCTCGCGAATGAGCTCGTCGAGGAAATCGGCGTCTCCGGAGGTCCCGAAGAACAGGAGGATCCGGCCGTCCGCCGTCAGGCGCTCCGGTACCTGCCGAAAGAAGGCCGTGAGCGTTCGGTAGTCCTCGTCGGTCGTATTCCGCTCACGCAGGTCGCGCGGCGCGAACCATCGGAACGGCGGGTCGAAGATCACGAGGTCGAAGCGGCCCTCGACCGCGTCGAAGAGGTCGCCCTCGACGACCACGATCCGGTCAGCCGCACCGTTGAGCGCCGCGTTCGCCCGCGCAGCCGCGACGGCGTGCGGATTGATGTCGACGGCGACGACGTCGGCCGCCTTCGACGAGGCGAGAATCGCGTTGACGCCGCTGCCGGTTCCCATGTCCAGCACGCGGTCGGTCTCACGGACCTCTGCGAGGACGGCCCAGCCGAGCAGGTCGGACATGCCCGTGATCGGCTGGACATCGGGCGCGATGCGCAGGGTCAAGCCCAGGTACTCGACGGTGGTCTCCTCGGTGCGGGCGCGCTCTTTGTCGAAGACGTCGTCCTGCCACGCGCGGATCCGGCGTGCCCGCTCGGCGGACATCATGGGCCGGTGCGGCACTACCAGGCGGACTCGCCGCCGTCCACGACCAGCGTGTGCCCCGTCACGTAGGCCGACGCATGCGAGGCGAGGAACACGACGGCGCCCTTGAGGTCGTCGGGACCGCCGAAACGCGCGAGCGGAATATGGCGCTTCAGCGTTTCCTCGTGACGCTCGAGCACGTAACCGGACATGTCCGACGGAAACCAGCCGGGCGCGATCGCGTTGACGCGGATCCCGTGTTGCGCCCACTTGCATGCGAGGTCGCGCGAGAAGGAGATCACTCCGCCCTTCGTCGCGCTGTAGACGACCGTGTTCATGATCTCCGGAGGGCCGCCCTGGAGGCCCGCGACCGACGCGATGTTCACGATCGCACCGCCGTCGCCGCGCTCGATCATCGTGCGGCCGGCCGCCTGAGCGAAGAGGAAGACGCCCGTCAGGTTGACGTCGACGACCTTCTGCCAACCCTCGAGCGGCATGTCCTCCGGGCTCGCGCCCCAGACGGTGCCCGCGTTGTTGACGAGGATGTCGACGTCGCCGACCTCCCGGGTAGTCGTCTCGACGACCGTCCGGACCTGCTCGGGGTCGCGCACGTCGCAACCGAGGCCGAGCGCACGGACGCCCCGCTGCTCCGCGATCTCGGCGGCCGCCTCCTCACAGCGCTCGGCCTTCCGTGCGCAGAGCACGAGGTTCGCCCCGGCCTCGGCGAGGCCGTCGGCCATCTGACGTCCGATCCCGGTGCCGCCGCCGGTGACGATCGCGGTCTTCCCGCTCAGGTCGAACAGGCCGGTCATATCGCCTCGGCGACCGCGCGCAGCGTCGCCGCGTCGCGGGTCGAGATGAGCAGAGTGGTCGCTCCCGACTCGCGCCAGGCGGCGAGCCGTTCCGCGATCCGCTCCTTCGGCCCCACCAGCGCGAGCTCGTCCACGAGCTCGTCGGGAACCGCGGCTGCGGCGTCGCGCTGCCTGCCGTCGAGGTAGAGCTCCTGAATGCGCGTCGCCGCTTCCTCGAAGCCGTACTCGCGGGCGAGGTCGTTGTAGAAGTTCGCGCCGCGCGCACCCATCCCGCCGATGTACAGCGCGTAGTAGCCCTTCAGCGCGTCGCGCGCCGACTCCACGTCGTCGGACACGAGCGCCGGAACGCTCGGAGCGATGTCCAGGTCGTCGCGTGCGAACGGAGCCGGGAACACCGTCCGGCTCTTCTCGGGCGAGAAGAAGATCGGCAGCCACCCGTCCGCGATCTCGGCGGCCAGCTCGACCGACCGCGGCCTGAACGCGGCGAGGTAGATCGGGATCTCCGACCGGAGCGGGCGCGCCATCAGCTTGAGCGGCTTGCCGAGGCCGGTGGCGCCGTTGCCGCGGTACGGCACCTGGTAGTGACGGCCTTGGTACTCGAGCGTTTCCCTCCGCAGCCCGGCACGGACGATCTCGACGTACTCGCGCGTCTTCGTGAGCGGCTTTCCCCAGGGCTCGCCGTGCCAGCCCTCGACGACCTGGGGGCCGGAAAGCCCGAGCCCGAGGAGGAAGCGGCCGCCGGACATGAGATCGAGCGTGGCGGCCGTCATCACGGCGTTGGCCGGCGTCCTCGCGGGAATCTGGAGAATTGCGGAGCCGATCCCGATCGTCGTCGTCGTGGCGCCGAGCCAGGCCAGAACGGAGACGGCGTCGGTTCCCCAGGCCTCGGCAGCCCAGGCCGAGTCGTAGCCGAGGCGCTCCGCCTCCTGCGCAAGCTCGATCAGCTCGACCGGGTTGGTGCCGGGTTGGGCGTACCCCATGTAGAAGCCGAGGCGCACGGCGTGCGATGCTAACCGGGTGGCGGTCACCGAACTCGCCCCACCGCCCGGGCTCGACGAGCTCCGCGAGCGCTATCGCGCGTTCATGGAGCAGCACGTGTACCCGGTGGAGCGCGAGCTCGACCGCGAAGACGACCCCTCGCACGCGCTCATGGTCGAGCTGCGCGCGCGCGCCCGCGGCGAGGGGCTCTGGGCGCCGCACCTCCCGGCGGAGGCCGGCGGAACGGGCCACGGCTTCCTCGAGTACGCATATCTGAACGAGGAGATCGGCCGCAGCGTCTGGGCGCAGCTGGTCTTCGGCTGCCAGGCGCCGGACGCCGGAAACGGTGAGATCCTGCACCTGTTCGGCACCGAGGAACAGAAGGAGCGATGGCTGCGGCCGCTGGTCGCCGGTGAAGTTCGCTCGTTCTTCTCGATGACCGAGCCCGACGTGTCCGGCTCGGACCCGACGGGGCTGCAGACCCGTGCGGTCCGGGACGGCGAGGAGTGGGTGATCGACGGCCGCAAGTGGTTCTCGTCCGGAGCCGAAGGAGCGGCGTTCGCGATCCTCATGGCCGTCACCGACCCCGATGCGGAGCCGCACAGGCGCGCCTCGCAGATCGTCGTGCCGGCCGACTCGCCTGGGATCTCGATCCGCCCGGTGCCGATCTTCGGCCATCGCGGCCGCGGCTGGACGACGCACTGCGAGGTCGACTACGTCGGCGTTCGCGTCCCGGTGGAGAACACCCTCGGTGAGCCCGGCGACGGCTTCCGGATCGCGCAGAAGCGCCTCGGGCCGGGGCGGATCCACCACGTCATGCGCTGGCTCGGCCAGATGCAACGCGCGTTCGAGCTGTTGTGCCGGCGTTCGCTGGAGCGCGAGGCGTTCGGCTCGCCGCTCGCGGACAAGCAGACGGTGCAGAACTGGATCGCCGACTCGGCGGCCGAGATCCAGGCCTGCCGGCTGATGACGCTCGACGCCGCGCACCGGATCGACGCCGGCGACGAAGCTCGGGTCGAGATCTCGCTGACCAAGTTCTACGCGGCGCGCGTGCTGAACGAGGTGATCGATCGCGCGATCCAGGTGCACGGCGCCCTCGGCCTCACCGACCGGACGCCGCTCGCGACGATGTACGCCATGGCGCGCGGGGCGCGCATCTACGACGGCCCCGACGAGGTGCACCGGATGGTCGTGAGCCGGCGCATCCTGAAGGAGTTCGAGCGAGGAGGCGCATGGCGGTTCAGGTAGGCACGCGCAACCGGCGCGTCACGATGGCTTCGCGGCCGACCGGCTTCCCGACCGAGGCGGATTTCGCGATCGACGAGTCGGAGGTCGGCGAGCCCGGCGCCGGCGAGGTGCTCGTCCGCAATCTCTGGGTGTCGGTCGACCCGTACCAGCGCGGGCGTATGAGCACCCAGCGCTCCTATGCGAAGGGTCTCGAGGT
This sequence comes from Gaiellaceae bacterium, assembly GCA_035264445.1. GTDB lineage: Bacteria > Actinomycetota > Thermoleophilia > Gaiellales > Gaiellaceae > DATFQE01. Next base: position 9,834 of record DATFQE010000185.1, read on the forward strand.
CGGCGACGTGATGACCGCGCAGGCCGTCGGCGAGGTCGTCGACAGCAACGACCAGCGCTATTCGCCCGGCGATCTCGTCGTCGGGCAGCTCGGCTGGCAGGACTACGCCGTTACGCGGGGCGGCTCGGTGCGGCGCGTCCCCGACTTCCTCGACCCGCCGACCCTGGCGCTGCATGCGGTCGGAGCGACGGGCTTCACGGCGTACTTCGGGTTGTTGGACGTGGGGCAGCCGAAGCCCGGAGACACGGTGGTGGTGTCCGGCGCCGCGGGCGCGGTCGGGCAGATCGTCGGCCAGATCGCGAAGATCGCCGGCTGCCGCACGGTTGGAATCGCCGGCGGGCCCGAGAAGTGCAAGGAGTGCGAGCTCCACGGGTACGACGCGGGGATCGACTACAAGGGCGCCGATCTCCGGTCCGAGCTCAAGGAGGCGTGTCCGGGCGGCGTCGACGTCTACTTCGACAACGTCGGCGGCGACATCTCGGCGGCCGTGGTCGGGCGGCTCAACGTCGGAGCACGCATCGTGATCTGCGGGCAGATCTCCCAGTACAACCGCGAGCGGCCCGAGCCGACGTTCCATCCAGGCGCGCTGATCGTCTACCGCGCGCGGATGGAGGGCTTCCTCGTCACCGACTACGTCCATCGCTACGAGGAAGCGGCCGTGCGCCTGGCGAGGTGGGTCGCCGAGGGCAAGATCCGCTGGACGGAGCACGTAACCGACGGCCTGGAGAACGCGCCGAAAGCCTTCATCGGAATGCTGAACGGCGAAAACCGAGGCAAGGCCCTCGTCAAGGTCGCCGACCGCGGCGAGGGTTCTTAGCCCAAGTAACAGTCTGTTACTTGCTCCTCGGGGTAGCTGTCACGGCCGCAGCCGGCGGACGCCGACCCCGGCCCAGTGCTGGACGAGCTCTTCCGGATGGCGGCGGATGAAGGCGATATCGAGCAGGATGTCCGTCGTCGTCGGCTGCTTCTTGATCCGGCGCACGCGGTGGACGAACGCGCGGATCTGCTCGTAGCTTGGACGCGTGTAGCCGAGCCGCTCCGCGTCGGCGGCCACCTGGCGGTACGTCTCCGCGATCGGACGCCTCGGGTCGTCCCGCTTGAAGACGGCCTCGAGCACGTGTCGCGAAATCCGGGGAGCCATCGTCACCACGCCGTTACTGTCGCGGAACAACCAGCGCCGAACCGTGACGAAAGCGTGCCTTTGGACGCAAGTAACAGACTGTTACTTGCGGTCGGGTCGGCTGGCGTAGACGATTCGGTCATGCGGAAGTGGGAGCGGGCGTCGTTCCAGATGAACACGCGCCCGATCAGGGTCGAGCGCGGCATTCGGCGCGCCGATTTGCTTGCGCCCTCGCATTCGCACCCGGTCGTGCTCGCTGCGATGTGCCTGCTCTGCGGGCTCATGTTGTCGGTGCTCTACGTGTACTTCCCGCTCCTGCTGGTCACGTTCGCAGAGTTCGATCTGGGCGGGTGGCTCCTGGGCTCGGTCGCCGTCGGGGCTGTGGCGAGCGCCGTCGTCCTCTACCGGTGGGAACGGCGCGGCGAGCGTGACTTTGTCAATGAGCTCTGACCACCTGCGTGCAGCGCGCGCTCGCCACGTGCGTGCCTTCGGCGTCGTAGAGCTCGGCTGAGCAGAACACGACGCGTCTCGTCTTGCGCACGACCTGGCCTTCCGCTCGCAGGATCCCGGGACGCGCGGCTCGTATGAACTCGACCCGCAGGTCCGCGGTCAGGAAGGATTCGCCGTCGTCGAGCACCGTCGCGCACGCGCCGCCCATCGCCGTGTCGAGAACCGTCCCGACCAGGCCGCCGTGGACGATCGAGCCGCCGTCGCCGTCGGGAAACGTGTAGTCCTCGGAGGCCTCCCACTCGACATCCATGCGGCCCGGCTCGGTCAGCATCCGCCGGTAGCCGAGGGTCCGCCAGACGTGCGGCCCGCCGGGGCGCAGGTCCTCCCACGGCTCTTCGGTCATGCGGACTCGAAGAACCGGTGGAACGCGAACTTCTCCGGCGCACGTCCCGGCAAGCAGGTCCAGGCCTCGCCCGTGGAGTCGTCCTCGGCGGCCGTCAGGACCGCGTCGGCGACCTCCTCCGCAGTCAAGACGTCGATCCCGGCGTGCCGAACGCGCTCTCTGACCGGCCCGAGCATCGGCGTGTCGACGATGGCGGGACAGACGGCGTGGATCCGGATTCCGCGCTCGAGCAGCTGCGGCGCCACCGAGCGCACGAAGCCGACGACGAAGTGCTTCGTCCCCGCGTAGATCGGATCGGTCGCCATCGTCGTGAGGCCGGCGAGCGACGCCGTGACGACGATCGCGCCGCCCTCGGGCATCACCTGCGCCATCCGCCGCACGCCGAAGACGACGCCGCTGACGTTCGTCGAGAGCATCCGGAGATACCGTTCGTCCGAAAGCTCGCGGATGTCATCGACACCGGTCACGATCCCGGCGTTCAGGCACGCGAGCTGTACGCGCCCGACTCCTTGCCAGGCGCTCGAATCGGCGACGTCGAAGCCTTCGCTGAGATCGAGCACGCGTACCTCAGCACCGTCGTCCTCGAGCCGCTCCACGATCGCCGCCCCGATCCCCGACGCGCCGCCCGTGACGAGGGCCGTCTCAGGGAACAAGGACGACCTTGCCGACGCTCTTCCGCTCCTCGATCAGCCGATGCGCGTCGCCCGCCTCCTCGAGCGGGAACGTCGCGCCGACGAGCGGCTTCACCGCACCGGTCTCCCACAGGGCCACGAGCTCCCGAGTGGCGGCCTGGACGACGTCGGGTCGCAGCTTCATCAGCCGGCCGAGATAGAAGCCCTGCAGGGTGAGGTTGCGACCGACCATCAGCGGCGTGTCGAGCGGCTCCCACCAGCCGTCGGCGAAACCCGCTGCGACGATCGTGCCGAGCGGGTTGAGGGTGCCGATCGAACGCTTGAAGACATCGCCGCCGACGGCGTCGAGCACCACGTCGGCCTTGACCTGGTCCGCGAATTCGTCATAGCCGAACGCTTCGTCGGCCCCGAGGTCGAGCGCGACGCGGCGCTTCTCGTCCGAGCTGGCCGTGGCGACGACGTGCGCGCCGAGCTGCTTCGCGAGCTGCACGCCCGCCGAGCCGACGCCGCCTGCAGCGGCGTGAACGAGCACGGTCGTACCGGGGCCGGCCCCGGCGCGGCGCAGCGGAATCCAGGCCGTGAGGAAGGTGGTCAGAAACGACGCGCCCTCCTCGAACGAAGCGGAGTCCGGGATCGGCACCAGCCACTCTTCGTCCACCGCGCACAACTCCGAGTAGCCCGTCGAGACCGATGCCGACATAACGCGTCGCCCATCCACCTCGCCGGAGGCCTCGTAGCCCAGCACCGTCGGCAGCGAAGGCGCCTGAGGGTAGCGCCCCTGACGTGTCAACACGTCCGAGAAGTTGATCCCGGCCGCGCGAACGCGGAGGAGCACCTGTCCGTCGCCGGGCTCCGGGTCGGGCACCTCCGTCAGCTCGAGCTGCTCGGGCCCGCCCGGCTCGCGCAGGAGGACGGCTCGCACTATGCCTCGACGCGGTCCTGCGCGAACTGATCTCGCAGCGCGGTCTTCTTGAACTTCCCGACCGACGTCTTCGGGATCTCGTCCACGAACTCGAACCGGTCGGGGAGCCACCATTTCGGGAACTTCGGTGTCAGGTGCTCGCGCAGCTGCTCCTCCGTTACCGTCTGCCCCTCCTTGAGCACGATTGCGGCGAGCGGCCGCTCGGCCCACTTCTCGTCCGGGATCGCGATCACGGCCGCCTCCGCCACGGCCGGATGGGCCATCAACGCGTTCTCGACCTCGACGGACGAGATCCACTCGCCGCCGGACTTGATCACGTCCTTGGAGCGGTCCTTGATCTGGATGAACCCCTTCGGGTGCATCGAGACGATGTCGCCGGTCTTGAACCAGCCGTCCTCGGTCCAGCGGTCGGCCTGCGACTCGTCCTCGAAGTACCCCGCGGCCACCCACGGGCCCCGCACTTCGAGCTCGCCCATCGCCTCGCCGTCCCACGCGATCTCCTCGTCGCCCACGCGGGCGCGGATCTCAACGAAGGGCAGCGGCACGCCCGCCATGGCGACGAAGTCGAGCTGCGTGTCCTGGTCGGCGTCGGCCAGGTCGCCGATGAAGTCGGTCACCGACGCCACCGGCGAGGTCTCGGTCATCCCCCAGCCCTGGACGACGCTCATTCCGTGCCGCTCCTTGTACGCCGCGATCATCGCGCGCGGGACCGCGGAGCCCCCGACGAGCATCCCCTTCATGTGCGAGAGGTCCCATTTGCCGGGGTTGGCGTCGAGGAGCTGAAGCATCCCGAGCCAGATCGTCGGCACACCCGCCGTCCAGGTGACCTTCTCCTGGACGAAGTCCTCGAGCAGGCTCTCCGGGTCGAGGAACGGCCCGGGGAAGACGAGCTTGGTCCCGAGCATCGCCGCCAGATACGGGTAGCCCCACGCGTTCGCGTGGAACATCGGGACGACGGGCAGCAGCGTGTCGTTGTGGGCCACGCGCAGGCCGAGCGGAGAGGTGGTCGCGACGCCGAGCGCGTGCAGGACCGTCGAGCGGTGCGAGTAGACGACGCCCTTGCACCGCCCCGTCGTCCCGCTCGTGAAGCACATCGCCGCGGCGGAGCGCTCGTCGAGCTCGGGATCGCGCCAGTCGTCGGGCGAGGCCGACGAGAGCAGCTCCTCGTAGCCGTCCTCGACCACGATCACGTGCTCGATCTTGGTCTCGTCCTTGAACTGCTCGAGCAGCGGCAGCAGGCTCTTGTCGACGATCACCGCCTTGTCGTGCGCGTGGTCGGCGACGTACGAGAGGTCGCTCGGATGCAGGCGCAGGTTCAGCGTGTGGAGGACGAAGCCGCCGCACGGGATCCCGAAGTAGGCCTCCAGGTGCTGGTAGTGGTTCCAGCACAGCGTCGCCACCCGGTCGCCCGGCTCCAGGCCGAGCCCTTGGAGCGCGACCGCGAGCTGCTTCGCCCGCCCGGCCATGTCGGCGTACGTGTACCGGTGGAAGCTCTTGTCGGGGAGCCGCGTCACGACCTCCTTGTCCCCGAAGAAGCTCTCCGCCCGCCGCAGGATCGGCGGCAGCGTCAGCTGGTAGTCGTCCATCATCAGGCCCTGCATCGTCCCTCCCTCGCTCGGTCTGGGAATCGTTCCCAAAATCGTCGAATCCGTCTAGTCGCCACGGAGCAGCAGGCGCTCCAACGCGCGGTCACGCGCTCGCGTCGGTAGTCGTTCGACACCGGCGCGGAGCCAGGCATCCCTCCCGACCAGGTAGCGCGCTCTCGGCCGTGTCGTGGTGAGCGCCTTCTCGATCACCGCAGCAACCGCTTCAGGCGCCGCACCGTTGGCGCCGCGTTCGGCGGCCACCTTCCTCAGCGCTGCGATGCGCTTGCCGTAGAGCTCCCGGGAGCGGTCGTTCGCGAGCTCGTCGGCTTTCGCCGCCCCCTTGCCCCAGATCGGAGTCCTGATCGTGCCGGGCTCGACGATCGTGACCCCGATTCCCCACGGGAGAAGCTCGACGCGCAGCGAGTCGGCGAGCGCCTCGAGCGCGTGCTTGGAGGCGGCGTACGGCCCGAGGAACGGCAGCGCGCTCTTGCCCGCGATCGAGCCGACGAAGACGACGCGACCCCGGGCCCGCCGAAGCGCCGGCGCGAACGCCTGCGTCACGGCGACCTGGCCGACGACGTTGACCTCGAGCTGTCTTCGGAGCTCGTCGAGCGGCACGTGCTCGAGCGGCATCGCGAGCGCGACGCCGGCGTTGTTGACGAGCGCGTCGAGCTCGTCGACCGCGCGTGCGGCCGCCTGGATCTGTTCGTCGTCGGTGACGTCGAGCAGCACTTCTTCGGTGCCGGCGGGCGCGTCCCCGGCGGTGCGCACGCCCGCCAGGACCCGCCAGCCGGAGGCGGCGAGCCGGGTCGCGGTGGCCGCGCCGATCCCGGACGACGCCCCCGTCACGAGCGCCGTCTTCACAACGCCACCTCCTCGTACGCGGCGCCGCGCCGAATCCGGTCGAGCCGCTTGGCGAATTGGCCCTGTGCGAACTCGGACAGCTCGTCCAGCCGGACACCGAACGGCGACGTCGGCCCGTAGCCGGCGAACGTCTCCTCGATAAAGGCGAGTGCATGCGGAAGCAGCTCACTCATCCGCGACTCGGCGATCTCCCACAGCCCCGGGTCACCGTCCACGAGCCGCGACAGCAAGTGGACGCCGTACGCGATGTGGCGCGACTCGTCGCGCTTGACATGCGCGAGGCCTTCCCGGAGCCCCGGCATCAGCTCGTTCCGCTCGAGGGCGAGGAAGTAGCTCTGGTAGCCGGTCTCGGCGAGCACGCCCTCGACGATCATGTTGTAGGTCACGGCCGCGCGGATCTGTGCCTCGCGCGAGCGATCGTCGCGGAGCCGGCTCATCGCGGACGGGAGCTCCTCGTAGAAGATCACCCGGTAGCTCGGGGTGTGGAAGCCGTGCAGGTCGCCGTCGGCGCCGCAGACGTCGTCGAGGAAACGGCGGAAGAATTCGACGTGCTTGCCCTCCTCGAACAGGAACGTCGTCAGGAACAGCTCTTCCTCGAGCCGGCCCTCCTCGGCGATCACCATGATCAGCGGCAGCAGGTCGAGAGTGACGCCCTCCTCGCCCGCCTGGAACAGCGAGGTGATCTGAAGGATCGCGCCCTGCTCGTCGGCGTTCAGCCCGAGCCACAGCTCGCGGTCGCGCGAGAAGTCGATCGCGGCCGGGTCCCAGGCGCCGAGCCGTTTCGCCTTCTGGTACAGGCGCATCGGCAGTGAGTCGAGGTCGAGGCCTCCTGGACTGGTCGTCCGGAAGGCGGTCCGGCTCAATCGCCGAGCAGGTAGGCCGCGACCTTGGCCCGCTGCGCCCGCGGGTAACCGCCGTACGCCTGAATCCAGAGCGCGCGCTTGTAGTACTCGTGCAGCACGTGCTCCCAGGTGAAGCCGATGCCGCCGTGCACCTGGATCGAGCGCTCGCACGCCGCGACGGCCGCATCCGACGCATACGCCTTGGCCGCGGCGATCGCTACGTCCTTCTGCTCGTCGTTCTCGGCGACGCACCACGCCGCCCAGTATGCGAGCGAACGGGCGAGCTCGGTCTCGACGTACGTGTCGGCGAGCTGGTGCGAGACGGCCTGGTAGACCCCGATCTTGCGGCCGAACTGCTCGCGATCGTTCGCGTACGCGACGCCGAGTTCGAGCGCATTCTGCGCAATGCCGACCGCCTCGAGCGCGAGCGCCGCGAGCTTCTCGTCCTGCGGCCGCGACTCGTCGAAGAGCGACTCGCCGAGGTTCGCGCGGCCGGCCTCCTCGTACAGGACGGCCTGGTCGATGAAACCGAGCTCCGCGGAGGCGATGTCGTCGCGGCTCCAGCCGCCGTTTCCGAGCGCCTGGCGGGCCTCGCGGCGGAGCAGCTCCTGCTCGTCGGTGAAGGCGAACTGCATCTATCTGCTCCGGGGTAGGCCGAGCACGCGCTCGGCGATGATGTTGCGCAGGATCTCGGACGTGCCGGCCTCGATCGTGTTGCCGCGGCTGCGCAGCTGCTGGTGGCGCCAGTAGCCGTCGTCCTCGCCCTCGAGGATCTCCATCGCGAGCTTGGTCAGGCGCTGGTTCGCCTCCGACCAGGCCAGCTTGACGGCCGAGCCCTCGGGGCCGGGGATGCCCGTCTGCATCAGCGTGGTCAGCGCGCGGTAGTTCGTCATCTTCAGCGCCTGCTGGACGATCCACTCTTGCGCGATTCGGTCGCGGACGATCGCGTCGTGGCCGTTCCTCGACTTCGCGAGGTCGATCAGCTTCTTGACCTGTGACTCGAGCACGCCGCTGAGCGCGAAGCCGAGCGTGCCGCGCTCGTGCAGGAGCGTCGTCATCGCGACCTGCCAGCCCCCGCCGATCTCGCCGAGCAGGTTCTCGCGCGGGACCTGGACGTCGCTGAGGAAGATCTCGTTGAACTCGGCTTCGCCCGTGATCTGCCTCAACGGCCGGACCTCGACGCCGGGCGCCTTCATGTCGACGATCAGGTAGGTCAGGCCCGCGTGGCGCTCGGAGTCGGGGTCGCTGCGCCCGATGAGGATGCAGTGGTCGGCGATGTGAGCGAAGGACGACCAGACCTTCTGGCCGCTGACGACGAAACGGTCGTCCTGGACGTCGATCTTCGTCCGCACTCCGGAAAGGTCGGAGCCGGCGCCCGGCTCGGAGAAGCCCTGGCACCAGATCTCCTCGGCGGAGACGATCTTCGGGAGGTACCGCTTCTTCTGCTTCTCGGTGCCGTGCGCCATGATCGTCGGGCCGGCCATGCCGAGCCCGATCACGCCCATGTGCTGCGGCGCGCCGACGCGCGCGAACTCCTCGAGCACGATCGCCTGGTGGCTGTAGGGCGCTCCCTTGCCGCCGTACTCCTCCGGCCAGGTGAGGCCCGCGTAGCCGGCGTCGTAGAGCTTGCGGCTCCACTCGCGGTGGTCCCCGGCCGGGAGGTTCTCGTCGAGCCAGCGGCGGACGTCGGCGCGGAACTGGGCCTCGTCGGGGCTGTCGCGCAGGTCCACGGGGCTTAGCCTATAGCCGTGGTTACCGTCGGTACCACCCAGCTCGACGCGCTCGTCGCGGAATGCGAAGCGAATCCGCCGCGGCTCGTCGACGGCGAAGTCGAGTTCCATCCGGCCTACCACGCTGCCGGCCGGCTCGTCTGGTCGACCGGCGTCGTGGGCGCTCCGGCGCGCGAGCAGGCGTCGCTGTTCTTCGAGCTGGCGCAGGCCGGCGAGGGCGGCCACGCGTGCCCGGTGGTCTGCACGGCCGGCCTCGTGCGCGCGTTGCGGTCTCGCGCTTCCGAGGAGCTGCGCTCGCGGTTCCTGCCGCCGCTGCTCTCGATCGACTACGACGACGCCGCGCGCGGCGCCCAGTTCCTGACGGAGCGGCACGGTGGGTCGGACGTGGGCGCCAACCGCGTCGAGGCCGTTCCCGGGGCGGACGGGTGGCGGCTGTACGGCGAGAAGTGGTTCTGCTCGGTCGCGGACGCGGACCAGTTCCTCGTCACGGCGCGCCCCCGCGGTGCGCCGGACGGGACGCGTGGGATCGGCTGCTTCCTCGTGCCGCGCTCGGGCGGCGGCTTCCGGATCCGGAAGCTGAAGGACAAGCTCGGGACGCGGGCGCTGGCGACGGGCGAGATCGAGTTCGAGGGCGCCGGCGCCTACGCGCTCGGGCCGCTCGAGGAGGGGTTCGTCACCGCGGTCAATGTCCTGAACACGTCTCGCTGGCTGAACGCGGTCGGCTCGGCCGGGCTGATGCGGCGCGCGGCCGACGAGGCGCGCGCCTTCGCCGCGGAGCGTGTGGCGTTCGGCCGGCCGATCGACGGCTTCCCGCTGGTCCGCGAGAACCTCGCGGTGATGCGCACGGAGGCCGCGGCCGCGTTCGCCTCGTCGCTGCACCTGACGGAGCTCGTCGCGCGCATCGACGAAGGCACGGCCACCGGCGAGGACGTCGCCTGGCACCGCATCCTCGTCAACGCGAACAAGTTCGTGACGTCGCTCGCCGCCACGAAGGTGTGCCGGCGCGGGATCGAGACTCTCGGCGGCAACGGCACGATCGAGGACTTCTCGCCGCTCCCGCGGTTGTACCGCGACGCGATCGTCTTCGAGAGCTGGGAGGGGACGCACAACGTCCTCTGCGCCCAGATCCTGCGCGACCTGGTGAAGCTGGACGCCGTCGACCTCGTGGCCGCTCGAGCGCATGCGCCCGAGGAGCTCCGAGCGCGGCTTCGTCGCTCTCTCGACGAACCGGAGTGGGGCGCGCTCCACGGCCGCCG
>DATFQE010000186.1:0-6561 GCA_035264445.1 Gaiellaceae bacterium
AGCACGCCGGCCGCGAGGCAGGCGAGCCAGACCCACCGGTCTCCGCGTCGAGCGCCAGGCATCATCGAGACAGTGATTCTGGCGCTCGAGACCTCGTGCGACGAGACCGCAGCCGCATTCGTGACCGAGGACGGCGAGATCAGGGCCAACGTCGTCGCCTCGCAGGCCGACCTGCACGCGCGCTACGGCGGTGTCGTCCCCGAGGTCGCCTCACGACGCCATCTCGAGCTCGTCCTGCCGGTCCTCCGCGAAGCGCAGGCGGAGGCGAACGCGACCCTTGACGACGTCGACCGCGTCGCTGTCACCACGGGTCCCGGCCTGATCGGCGCGCTGCTGGTGGGTCTGTCGGCGGCGAAGGCGCTCGCCTGGGCCCGCCGCCTGCCGCTCGTCCCCGTCGACCACCTCCACGGCCATGTCGCATCCCTCTACCTGCAGCCGCACGCGGTGGAGCCGCCGTTCCTTTGCCTGCTCGCGAGCGGAGGGCACACCCTGTTGCTCGACGTCCGCGACCATGCCGGCTACGGCCGGGTCGGCACGACCCTCGACGACGCGGCGGGCGAGGCGTTCGACAAGGGCGCGCGGCTGCTCGGCCTCGGCTACCCGGGCGGCGCGGAGCTCGACCGGCTCGCGCGAGAGGGTGATCCCGAGGCGTACGCGTTCCCGGTCGCCCGCGTTTCCGGATTCGACTTCTCGTTCTCGGGCCTGAAGACCGCGCTCCTGTATGCCGTTCGCGACCTGCCTGCCGACGAGCTCGAACGGCGCCGGGCCGACCTCGCCGCCTCGTACCAGCGGGCGATCGTCCGGGCGCTCGTGGAGCGGACGGAGGCGGCGGCCGAGCACCTCGGCGCGGGCCGCATCGCCGTGGTCGGGGGCGTCGCCGCAAACTCCGAGCTGCGGGCGGCGCTTCCGGATGCCGCGAAGGCGCCGCTCGCCCTCTGCACCGACAACGCCGCGATGATCGCATCCGCCGCGCGGTACACCGAGGCCGTCCCGTATCCCGGGTACCTTGCGGTCGATGCCTATGCGTCTGCGGGATAGGCGTGCCGCACGGCTGCTCTTGCTCGCGGTCGTCGCGCTCGCCGCGACGGCGGCCGCGGTTGCCAGCGCAGCCTCGGAGGATGCCGACCTCCGGAGCGAGGCCGCGCCGCCGACCTCTGCGTGGCAGGGGCTCGTCGGCGGGCCGCGGCCCGAGGTAACCGTGGGCCAGCGGACGATCGTCCTCCTTCGGACGCCCTCGCTCGCGGAGCGGCTCGCGCTCTCGGGCGGGCGCGCGACCGAGGCGAGGCTCAAACGCTGGCAGACGATCGCGCTTGCCGCGCAGGAGCAGCTGATCGCGAGCCTCGCCGCGAAGGGAGTCCGCATCCGTCCTGAGTACCGCTACACGCGCGTGCTTTCGGGGTTCTCCGCCGCGCTCGACCCCCGTGCGATCGCGCTGCTGGAGCGCTCGAAGGGCGTACGCACCGTCTACCCCGTGCGGACCGCCTACCCGACGACCGTTTCCGGGGATCTGCTCGAACGCGAAGCGGCCGCTCCCGGCTCCGTCTTCCGCGCCGACGCCCGGCTGCCCGGCTTCGACGGCCGTGGTGTCACGGTGGCGGTGCTCGACACCGGTGTCGACCTGAGCCACAGGTACCTGGGAACACGCGTCGCCGACGGCGTCGATGTCGTGGACGGCGACGACTCGGCCGCGGCGAAGGCGCAGCCGGAGACGGGCGAGCTGGAGCGCCACGGGACGCAGCTGGCCGGCCTGGTCGCGGGAGCGGAGGGGCCGGCCGGCCTTACCGGCATCGCGCCGCGCGCGACGATCCTGCCCATCCGCGTGGCCGGGTGGCAGCGCGACGCGCGCGGCACGTTCTCCGTCTACGCGCGGACGGACCAGCTCATCGCCGGCCTCGAGCGCGCGGTCGACCCGAACGACGACGGCGACACACACGACGCCGCCCGGATCGCGCTCGTCGGCGTCGCCGAGCCGTTCGGCGCATTCGACGACAGCCCGGCCGCCCAGGCCGTCGCCGGGGCGCTGCGCCACGACACGCTCGTCGTCACACCGGCCGGCAACGACGGCCCTGCGGGCGTCCACTTCGGAAGCATCTCCGGCCCCGGCGGTTCGCGCGCGGCGCTCACCGTCGGCGCCGCCGACCTCCGGCCGGGCCTCGAGAACGTCCGTGTCGTTCTCCGCAACGGGCTCCGCACGGTGCTCGACCGCGAGCTCGCGCTCGCCGGGGCTGTCGCTCCGGACGGCCGGCTGAAGCTCCCGCTCGCCCAGCCGGCTGTGCCCGACACGCCGCCGGGCCTCGAGCCGGACGCGCTCGACCTCGACGCGTTCTTCGATCGTGGCGGCTTCAGCCGCGTAGCCGGTCGCGCTGCGCTCGTTCCGGCCGGCGCCGCGCCTCGGGACTCCGCGGCTGCAGCGGCCCGCGCCGGCGCCGCCGCCGTCGTCCTGTACGGGAGGGAGTTGCCGTCCGGCGCCGTCGGCATGAGCGAGGACGTCGACGTCCCGGTCGTCGCGGTGTCGGAGACCGTCGGGCACGACCTCGCCGCCGAGCTGCGCCGGGGGGGTGCGGCGAGCGTGACGCTAGGCGCGCCGACCGGGAGAACCGTGGGCGGCGGGGTTGCGCCCTTCTCCTCGCGCGGGCTCGCCTTCGATGGGCGGCTGAAGCCGGATCTCACGGCGCCGGGCGTGGCGGTCCTGACGTCCGAGCCCGGCCGGAACCCCGATGCATCCGCCCGCTTCGGCACCGCCAGCGGCTCGAGCGCAGCCGCAGCCGTCGTCGCGGGCGCGGCGGCGCTGCTCGTGCAGGCGCGCCCCTCGCTCGACGCCGTCGCACTCAAGGGCCTGCTGATCGGCGCCGCGAAGCCGCTCGCCCGCGAGAGCCTGACCGCGCAGGGAGCCGGCCTCCTCGATGTCGGCGCCGCTGCGGCGGCCGAGGCGGCGGCCGCGCCCGCCACGCTCACGTTCCCGCCTGCGACGGGCGAGCGCTGGCGCGGGGCGCGGATCCTGACGCTGCGGAACCTCTCGACGCGCTCGCTCCGTCTCGCGATCGGGACGCCGAGAGCCGGAGCCGTGGTCGTGGCCGCCTCGCCGCGACGGCTCACGCTCGGACCGGGCGGGCGAGCGCAGGTCTTCGTGACCGCCCGGCTGGCCTTCACACCGCGCGGCCGCGGCCCCGTCGAGGGCGGGCTTCGCGTGACGACGATCGGCGGCGGGGTGTTCCGGGTCCCGTGGGTCGTGATCCCGGCCCGCCCTCGGCAGCCCCTCCTCGGGGGCGTCAAGATCTCGTCGACGACGTTCAAGCCATCCGACTCTGCGCCGGCCGTGCTCTCGCTCACCGCGGGCCGGGTTTCGGGCGGCGAACTGCGACCGGTCGGCCGCCTCGACCTGGAGCTTTGGCGCGGCGGACGGAACCTCGGCGTGCTCGTCCGGCTTCGCGACCTCCTTCCCGGCCGGTATGCGTTCGGCCTGACCGGCCGTGACGCGACGGGGGAGGAGCTCCGGCCCGGCAGGTATCGCCTGCTCCTGAAGGCATTTCCGACCGACGACCCGCGGCCGGCCACCCGCTCGCTGGAGTTTCGGGTCCGTTAGCCTCGTCTCGCACGTGCGAGCGACAAGGAGCGAACTGTGACCACTGTCGAAGCTCCGGCTACGCATCTACGCGAGAACCCATACGAGCTGGCTCAGCTGCAGCTCCAACGCGTGGCCGACATCTTCAAGATCGACCAGAACCTGATCAACGTCCTCAAGGAATGCAAGAAGGCAGTCGCCGTCTCCGTCCCGACGTCGATGGACGACGGCTCGATTTCCGTCTACCAGGGCTATCGGGTGACGCACAACATCGCGCGCGGGCCGTCGAAGGGCGGTATCCGCTACCACCCGGACGTCACGGTCGACGAGGTCAAGGCGCTTGCGATGTGGATGACGTGGAAGTGCGCGCTGATGAACATCCCGTTCGGCGGCGCGAAGGGCGGCGTCATCGTCGATCCGAAGAAGCTCTCGCTCCGCGAGTTGGAGCGGATGACGCGCCGCTACACGAGCGAGATCATCAACGAGATCGGCCCCGAGAAGGACATCCCGGCACCGGATGTCGGCACGAACCCGCGCGTGATGGCGTGGATCTTCGACACCTACTCGATGAACAAGGGCCATTCCGTCCTCGGCGTCGTCACCGGCAAGCCGCTCAACGTCGGCGGCTCGCTCGGGAGGCTGGAGGCGACCGCGCACGGCGCGCTCTACGTGCTCCGCGAGGCGATGCGGAAGCGCGGGCTCGCCTTCGCGGACACTCGCGTCGCCGTGCAGGGCTTCGGCAACGTCGGGAGCTACCTCGCGCTGTTCCTCCAGGAGCAGGGGGCGAAGGTGATCGCGCTCTCCGACTCCGCCGGCGGGATCCACAACCCGGACGGGATCGACGTCAAGGCCGCGCAGGCGCACAAGCAGGAGACGGGCTCACTCGCCGGGCTGCGCGGGACGCAGCCGATCTCGAACGACGAGCTGCTGCTGCTCGACTGCGACGTGCTCGCGCCGTGCGCGCTCGAGCAGGTGATCACCGAGGTGAACGCCGACAAGGTCAAGGCCCAGATCATCGTCGAGGGCGCGAACGGGCCGATCACTCCGACCGCGGACGAGGTCCTCGAGGAGCGCGACGTGCTCGTGCTTCCCGACGTGCTCGCGAACGCGGGCGGCGTCGTCGTCTCCTACTTCGAGTGGGTCCAGGGCCTCCAGGAGTACTTCTGGAAGGAGACGGAGGTGAACGCGCGTCTGAACGACATCACGACGCGTGCGTTCAACGAGACCTGGAAGGTGCACGAGCAGAGCGGCGTCTCGATGCGGATGGCCGCGTACGGGCTCGCGGTGCAGCGCGTGTCAGAGGCGACGACGACGCGGGGCCTTTACCCGTAACCGTCCGGGTCACGTTCTTCTCCGCGGCCGGCTGTCACCTCTGCGAGCGGGCTCGCATGGTGCTCGATTCCGTGCGGGCCGAGCATCCTTTCGACCTCGAGGAGGTCGACATCGCCGGCGACCCGGAGCTCGAGGCGCGCTACCGCGAATGGCTGCCGGTGATCGAGGTCGACGGGGAGCGCGTCTTCACCTACCACGTCCACCCGGACGCGCTGATCCGCCGTCTGGAGGCCGCACAAGCACAGGCGGAAAGCGGGAGTTCGTGACAGCTCCCCCGGTTGGCTGAGCGCGCTGGCACAATGGGCTTGTGTCGTTACAAGCTCCACCGCAGCCCAGCGCGAACGACCGGCTGACGGTCGGCGTCGCCGCCCGGCTCTCGCGGTACCTGCAGGTGCTCACGCAGGCCCGGAAGATGGGGAAGGAGCGCATCTCCTCGCAGGAGATCTCCGACTACACGAACATCAACGCGACGCAGATTCGGCGCGACCTGTCGGCCTTCGGGAAGTTCGGCAAGCGCGGCGTCGGCTACAACATCGACGCGCTTCTGGCGGAGATCCGCAAGATCCTTCGCACCCAGGGTCAGCACAACATCGCGCTGATCGGCGCCGGCCGCCTCGGCCAGGCGATCGCGAGCTCGCCGATCTTCGCCGAGCACGGGATCAACATCGCGGCCGTCCTGGACAAGGACCCCGACAAGGTCGGGCGCGCGATCGGCAACGTCGAGGTCAGCGACTACGGGCGGATGCAGGACGTCGTCCGCGACAAGAACATCATCGTCGGCGTCCTCGCTGTGCCGGCCGACGGCGCCCAGGAGGCCGCGGACGATCTCGTCGGCGCCGGCGTGAAGATCGTCTTCAACTACTCGGAGGCGCTGCTCGACGTGCCTCCGGACGTCCAGGTGCACACGTCCAACCCGGCCGTCGAGCTGCTCTACGCCCTCTACTTCCACTTGACCTAAACGGCCATGTCGAGGGGTCAGACCCCTGGACACGGCCCGACGGGACAAGAAGCGGCTCGTTCAGGGCGTTTGCGCGACGAACGGCCATGGCCGAATCGTCGGAACCGGGTCGTGTCTCAAAACGACCGCACCACCGCTCCCTCGAGCCGATGAAGATTGTTGTCTGGCATGGCTACCTGCTCTCGGGCACTGGCTCGAACATCTACACACGCGCGCTCGTCCGCGAGTGGAGCCGCGCCGGCCACGAGGTCGTCGTCATCTGTCAGGAGCGGCATCCCGAGACGCACGACCTCGGCGGCGCGCGGGTCGTCCGCCCCGAGCTGCCCGAGGGTCTGCTGCCCGTGTTCGTCCTCGACCGGTACGAGGGCCTAACCCCGAAGCTGCTCCAGGACTGGACCGAGTCGGAGAAGCGGCGCTACGTGGAGGCGAATGCCGAAGCCGTCCGCGCGGAGCTCCCGGCAGACCTGGTCTTCGCGAACCACGTCCTGCTCGGCGCGCCCGTCGGAGCGGCCACGGGAGCCCGTTTCGCGGTCAAGGCGCACGGGTCCGAGCTCGAGTATGCAATGCGCGGGAACGGGGAGCTCGAGCGGTGGGGTCGCGAGACGCTGGCCGAGGCCGAGGCCGTGTTCGTCGGCTCGGAGCACATCCGCACCGTGCTCGAGGAGGTCGTCGGCCACGTCGACCGGGTCTACGAGGTGCCGCCCGGCGT
>DATFQE010000187.1:0-6579 GCA_035264445.1 Gaiellaceae bacterium
CGTAGAGAATCAGCGCGCACCCGAGAATCGCATACCCGGTGCCGATGACCTGGTACGGCCAGGCGGCGCCGCCCGCGAGCTCAGGAACGATCCGTCCGGCGGCGAGCCCGACCGCGAGCGCAGTCAGGCCGGTGCGCCACCACGCGAGATGCGTCCGCTCGTTCGCGAGGTGCGTCCGTCGCGTCGCGTCCTCGACTTCCATCGGCGACGCATGAAAGCGGATCGGTCGGCCGGTGAGCGACCGCCGTTCCCGTGGCGGCCATTTAGCGGCCGGCTGGTATCCGATAGCCGCCGGTCTGAGGTCTGATTCATCCCGAATGGGCGATGAAGCGCGTTGCGCGCAGCGGGACGCTGGTACCGATCCTGGGTCAAGAGGAGGGCGAATCATGACCGGCCAGGAGCTCAGATGCGGACGCGCCGGCGGCCACTGCATGACCTGTCCGATCGTCCGCGAACCGTGAGGAAAGGAGCAGCGCGATGAGCACCATGACCGACCTGCGCGGCCGCCATCTGCTCAAGCTCGCCGACTACTCACCTGCGGAGATCACCTACCTGCTCGACCTGGCAGCCGGGCTCAAGGCTGCCAAGCGGGACGGGCGCGAGGAGCCGAGGCTCGTCGGCAGGGCGATCGCGCTCATCTTCGAGAAGGACTCGACGAGGACGCGTTGCGCGTTCGAGGTCGCCGCCTTCGACCAGGGTGCACACGTCACCTTCATCGGGCCATCCGGCTCGCACATGGGTCACAAGGAGACCGTCAAGGACACTGCACGCGTGCTCGGGCGGATGTACGACGCGATCGAGTACCGCGGCTATGCGCAGGAGACGGCCGAGGAGCTGGCCGAACATGCCGGCGTTCCCGTCTACAACGGGCTCACTGACGACTGGCACCCGACCCAGACCCTCGCCGACTTCCTCACGTTCCGCGAGCACATCCCGAAGCCGCTCGCCGAGGTCGCGTTCTGCTATCTCGGCGACGCCCGCTTCAACATGGCGAACTCGTACCTGGTCGACGGCGCGAAGCTCGGAATGGATGTCCGGATCGCGGCGCCGAACTCGCTGTGGCCGCGGGAGGAGATCGTGGAGCTCGCGAGGTCGGTGGCGAGTGAGACCGGCGCCCGCGTCACGATCACCGAGGACGTCGACGAAGCCGTGCGCGGGGCGGACGTGCTCCTGACCGACGTCTGGGTCTCGATGGGCGAGCCCGCCGAGGTCTGGGCGGAGCGGATCGAGCTGCTCAGGCCGTACCAGGTGAACGCGGACACGATGACGAAGACCGCGAACCCGCAGGTGAAGTTCATGCACTGCCTGCCGGCGTTCCACAACACCGCGACGGAGGTCGGCAAGGAGATTCACGCAAAGTTCGGAATCGACTCCCTCGAAGTGACGGAGGAGGTCTTCGAATCGCCGGCGTCGCTCGTCTGGGACGAGGCTGAAAACCGGATGCACACCATCAAGGCCGTGCTGGTCGCGACGCTCGGGGACTGAGGGTGCGCGTCGTCGTCGCACTCGGCGGGAACGCGCTGCTGCGCCGTGGCGAGCCGCTGAGTGCGGAGAACCAGCGCGCGAACGCGCGGGTGGCGTGCAAGGCGCTCGCGCCGGTCGCGCTCGAGCACGAGCTCGTGATCTCGCACGGCAACGGGCCACAAGTCGGGCTGCTCGCTCTCATGGGGTCGGCCTACACCGAGGTCGACCCCTACCCTCTCGACCTGCTCGGCGCGCAGACCGAAGGGATGATCGGCTACCTCATCCAGCAGGAGCTCGGTAACGAACTCCCGTTCGAGAAGCGGCTCGCGTCGCTGCTGACACTGATCGAGGTCGACCCGAACGATCCGGCCTTCGAGAATCCGACCAAGCCGATCGGCCCGGTGTACGGCAAGGAGGAGGCCGACCGGCTCGCGAAGGAAAAGGGCTGGGTGTTCAAGCCGGACGGCGACACCTTCCGCCGCGTCGTACCGTCGCCGCTCCCGCAGCGGATCTTCGGGATCGAGCCGGTCCAGTGGCTGCTCGACCACGACGCAGTCGTCATCTGCGCGGGTGGCGGCGGCATCCCGGTCATGTACACCGACGACCCGGCCCCTGCCGGCCGGCGCCTCGTGGGCGTCGAGGCCGTGATCGACAAGGACCTGGCGAGTGCCCTGCTCGCGCACGACCTAGGCGCGGACGCGCTGGCGATCGTCACCGACGTGGATGCCGTCTACGCCGAGTGGGGCACGTCGGACCAACGCGCGATCCGAAGGGCGCACCCAGACGCGCTTGCAGACACCGAGTTCGCGGCCGGCTCGATGGCGCCGAAGGTTCGCGCGGCCTGCTCGTTCGCCGAGGAGACCGGCGGCCTGGCTGCGATCGGCTCGATCTTCGACACGCCCGCACTGCTTCGCGGCGAGGCAGGCACGATCATCAGCCGTGACGCGGTCGGCGTCGAATACGGCGTGGCGGCGAACGAGGCTCGCGCCGGGATATGAGGTGTCGGTGAGCGAGGCCTGGCACAACCTGACGGCGGTCGAAGCGTCCGCGAGGCTCGACGTCGACGGCCGGTCGGGGCTCGAGCCTGCCGAGGTCGAGCGCCGACGCGCGCAGTACGGGTCGAACAAGCTCGCCGAGGGCGAGAAGGAGCCGGGCTGGCGCGCGTTCCTGCGCCAGTACCGC
This sequence comes from Gaiellaceae bacterium, assembly GCA_035264445.1. GTDB lineage: Bacteria > Actinomycetota > Thermoleophilia > Gaiellales > Gaiellaceae > DATFQE01. The sequence continues at coordinate 2,647 of DATFQE010000187.1, forward strand.
GACCTGATGCAGCTCGTCCTGGTCGGGGCGGCGATCGTGAGCATGGTCGCGCTCCAGGAGTTCAGCACCGGCATCGCGATCCTCGGCCTGACCGTCCTGAACGCGATCCTCGGGCTGAACCAGGAGGGCAAGGCCGCCGAGTCCGTCGCGGCGCTGCAGAAGATGCTGATCATCAAGGCGCACGCGCGCCGGGGCGGCGCGGCGATCGACATCCCCGCCGAGGAGCTCGTCCCGGGCGACGTCGTCTCCTTCGAGGCCGGCGACAAGATCCCGGCGGACGGCCGCCTACTCGTGGCCGCGACGCTCGAGATCGAGGAGGCCGCGCTCACCGGCGAGAGCACGCCCGTCGGCAAGTCCGTGGACGCCGTCGCCGGCGACGAGGTGCCGCTCGGCGACCGGGTGGACATGGCCTACATGAATTCCACCGTGACGCGCGGCCGCGGCGAGATGGTCGTGACGGCGACCGGCATGGACACCGAGGTCGGCCACATCTCGGGGATGCTCAGCTCCGTCCAGCAGGAGAAGACGCCGCTGACGCGCCAGCTCGACCAGCTGACGGTGATCATCACGATCATGGCCGCGATCGCGCTGGCGGCGGTGATCCTGATCGGCCTCCTGCGCGGCGACGACTTCGACGACCTCTTCCTGGTCGGCATCAGCCTCGCCGTGGCCGCGATCCCGACCGGTCTCCCCGCCGTCGTGACGACCATGCTCTCGCTCGGTACACAGGCGCTGGCTGCCAAGGGCGCCATCATCAAGCGGCTCCGCTCGGTCGAGACGCTCGGCTCGACCTCCGCGATCTGTTCCGACAAGACCGGCACGCTCACGCTCAACCAGATGACCGCGCGCCAGCTCGTGATCGCCGGAAGGCGCTACTCGATCGACGGCGAGGGTTACTCGACGACGGGGAAGATCCTGCGGACGGCGGGGGAGACGGACACCGTCCTAGAGCCCTTCCTCCTGCCGATGGCGCTCGCGAACGACGCCTCCGTCCGCGACGGCGAGATCGTGGGCGACCCGACCGAGGCGGCGCTCGTCGTCCTGGCGGCGAAGGGCGGTATCGACGTCGACGAGACGAGGCGCACGTACCCGCGCGTGGGCGAGGTGCCGTTCGACTCCGAGTACAAGTTCATGGCGACCTTCCACCGGATGACCGACGACACGGGCCGCGAGGTCGTCCGCTGCTTCGTCAAGGGCGCGCCGGACGTAGTGCTCGACCGCTCCGGCACCATCCGCGATGTCGACGGCTCGGCCCTGCCGGCCGAGCAAGGCCGCGATCGGGTCCTCGCCGGGAACGACCGCCTCGCGGGCGAGGGCCTGCGCGTCCTGGCGGTCGCCTCGCGCGACATCGACCCCGAGGGCTTCGACCCGTCGAGCGTCCTGCTCGACCAGGTGAAGGACGTGACGCTGCTCGCGCTCGTCGCCATCGTCGACCCGCCGCGCAAGGAGGCGAGGGACGCGATCGCGCGCTGCAAGGAGGCCGGGATCCGCGCCCGCATGATCACCGGCGATCACGCGACGACGGCCGCGGCGATCGCCGCTCAGCTCGGAATCGAGGGACGGGCGCTGTCGGGGGTCGAGTTCGCAGCGCTCACGGACGAGGAGCTGGACGCGCAGGTCGGCGAGATCGGCGTCGTGGCTCGCGTTGCGCCGGAGGACAAGGTCCGCCTCGTCGACACGCTCAAGAAGCAGGGAAACGTGGTCTCGATGACGGGCGACGGCGTCAACGACGCGCCGGCGCTCAAGCGAGCCGACATCGGCGTGGCGATGGGGATCACCGGCACCGAGGTGACGAAGGAAGCCGGCGACATGATCCTCACCGACGACAACTTCGCCACCATCGTCACTGCCGTCGAGGGCGGCCGGGGCATCTACGACAACCTGATGAAATACGTCCGCGTCCAGATGATCATGCTGGGCGGGTTCATCCTCACGTTCCTCGGCGCGGCGATCTTCGACATCGCCGGCGGAACGCCGCTCACCCCGCTGCAGATCCTCTGGATCAACTTCGCCGTTGACGTGCTGCTGGCGATCGGGCTGGGCTTCGACGCGCCCGCGCCGGGCCTGATGAGGCGAAAGCCGAGGGATGCGAGCGCCCCGATCATCGACCGCGCCCTCGGCATCCGGCTAGGCATCATCAGCGTGGTGATGGCGGCGCTCACCCTCGGCGTGGTCGCCTGGGGCGAGGCTCGCTACGACGACCTCGTCGTGGCGACGACGATGGGCCTGACGGCGCTCTCGCTCATGCACATCATCGCCGCGCTCGAGGTCCGTGAGCCGACCGGGACGATCTTCAAGCGCTACACGATCGAGAACCGCCGCTTCGTGCAACTGGTCGGCGCGGCGCTGCTGCTGACGTTCCTCGTCACGGCGCTGTCGCCGTTGCAGCGGATCTTCGACACGGTTCCGCTCACGAGCGCACAGTGGGGGATCTGCCTGGTCGGCGCGATCGTCTTCCTGGCGGCGTTCGAGCTCGGGAAGCTGCTCGACCGCCGGGGAGAGGAACCGGGGGCCGCGGCCGCGCCCGCGGCCGTGTAGCCCGCGTGACCGCTGGGGCCGGAATACCGGTTCCGAACGATCGGATCCGTGAGCATGCCGACCGCCTGCTGGCCGGCCCGGTCGACCGCGGCGACCTCGCGCTCGCGTTCGACGAGAGCAGCGCTGCGTCGGCCGACGTCCACGTCGAGGGCCGCAATTTCTACCCGCCGATGCTCGAGGACATTCGCTCCGCCACCTCGTCGGTGCACATCAACCAGTTCGGCTTCAGGCCCGGCGTCGTCGGAGAGGCTTTCGCCGACGCGCTGACCGCCAAGGCGGCTGAAGGCGTCAAGGTTCGCCTCGTCGTCGACAGCAACGGCACCGACCCCGAGCAAGGCTCACGCGAGCTCTACGAGCGGCTGACGAGCGCGGGCATCGAGGTCTGCGTCGTCCGCGCGACGAAGCTTCGGAGTGCGACCGGCCCGCTGGGCACGCAAGGCGCCCTGAAGTGGAACGTGGCCGGCCTCGGTCACATCGACCACCGCAAGCTCGTCGTCGTGGACGGCCGCGTCGGATGGGTAGGCGGCGCGGGCGTCGAGGACCACTTCCAGGACGGCCGCTTTCACGATCTCTTCGTCCGCGTCGTGGGCCGGGTCGTCGCGCAGCTCCAGCTCGTCTTTTTAGCGAGCTTCCGCTGGCTCGGGGGCTCGCTGCCGGGTAGTGAGCTCGAGCTCCTCTTCCCAAAAGTTGAGGCCGGTCCCGTCCCCGCGATCGTGCTCCACAATGCGCCCGGCCGCTACCGGCCGATCACCGACGCGATCGCCGAGCTTCTGACGAAGGCGCGCGAGACGCTGGACGTCGTCAATCCGTACGTCACCGACCGCGGGATGATCCGGCGCATCGAGCAGGCGGCCCTCCGTGGTGTCGCGGTACGGCTGTTCGTCCCTGCGGACGCGAACAACTGGGCGTGTGCGGCAGCCCAGCGCTTCCACCACGCGCCTGCTCGATGCCGGCGTTCGGATCCTGGAGTACCCGACGATGCTGCACGCGAAGGCGTTCGTCCGGGACGGCGAGGAGCTCCTGGCCGGCACCTGCAACCTCGAGGCCTGGAGCCTCAAGCGGTTCTTCGAGATCGACATCCGCGTCACCTCGAACGCAGTGGCGGCTCAGTTCGAGGAGCGCTTCGGTGCTCCCGCCGAGGCGGTCTCCGGCCACGGGCGGGCCGTGGACGGGCTCAAGGCAAGGGCGAAGTCGACTGTGTTCGCCGCGATCTCGCCGTTCCTGTGAGACGCTGGCTCTGATCGCCGCGAACGAGGTGCACCCGCCGTGCCCGCGGAGGAGAAGAAGCTCTCCGTCGTCGGCGTCGCGGTCCTCGGGATCGGGTCGATGGTCGGCGCGGGCATCTTCGCGCTGCTCGGCGAGGCGGCCGTGGTGGCCGGATCGGCCGTCTGGCTC
>DATFQE010000188.1:0-8846 GCA_035264445.1 Gaiellaceae bacterium
CACCTTCCCGCCGAGGTGACCGCACTTCTTCTCCGAGGCGAGCTGGTCCTCGAAGTGGACGCCGGCCGCGCCCGCCTCGATGTACGCCTTCATCAGCTCGAACGCGCTGAGGGCGCCGCCGAAGCCGGCCTCTGCGTCGGCGACGATCGGCGCCAGCCAGTAGGTGCCGTTCTTGCCCTCGGCGAAGTCGATCTGGTCGGCGCGCAGGAGCGCGTTGTTGAGCCGCTTGACGAGCGCGGGACCGCTGTTCGCCGGGTAGAGCGACTGGTCGGGGTACGTCTGGCCCGCGAGGTTCGCATCGGCGGCGACCTGCCAGCCGGAGAGGTAGATCGCCTTCAGCCCCGCGCGCACCATCTGCACCGCCTGCCCGCCGGTAAGGGCGCCCAGCGCGGCGACGTAGTCCTCCTCGGCCAGGAGCTCCCAGAGCCGCTCGGCGCCGAGGCGCGCGATCGTGTGCTCGATCGTGAAGCGGCCGCGAAGCCGCTCGACGTCTTCCTCGGAGTAGGGCCGTTGCACGCCGCTCCAGCGGTCGCCGTTGCCGTTCACGTTGCCTCCCCTAGTCGGTGTCGTGGTCGCGCTCGCAGAAGTCCGGACACGTGCACTCGGCGAGCTCCGCGGTGGTGAGTGCCCCGGACGGGACGCGGGCCTCGTCGGCCTCGACGTCAGCGAGAGTGGATCCAGTTGAAGTCATCGTTGGATCCTAAATGCCCATGTCGTGGCCTGTCAAACCTGAATCAGGCGCATATCGGATCCAAGCTTCCAGGCTCGCGGATCCGTCAACGGCGTAAAGCGGGGACTTCACTTCCGCGAGGGCGAGTCGTATGCTCTCGGTCACATGAAGAGCCACGAGCATGCCCACCTCGAGCACGAGGAGCCGGGGCGCCGGGCCGCGGAGCATGCGGCTACGGAGACCGCGCCCGTGGAGCGGCTCGCTGCAAGCGTCGGCAACCAGGCCTTCGGCGTCCTGGCCCGCGCCGGAGCCGGGATCCTCCCCGATGGCACGGCGCATCCCGACGTCACCGCGGCGCTCGCCCGGAGACGCGGGTACGGCGAGCCGCTCGAAGCCGGCCTGCGCGAGGAGCTCTCGGGCAAGCTCGGCGACTCGTTCCACGACGTCGCCTTCCACACGGACGCCGAAGCCGGCGAGCTCGCCCGGTCGGTGGACGCCAACGCCTTCACAACCGGAACCGACGTGTACTTCGCGCCCGGGCAGTTCAAGCCCGATTCGCCCGAGGGCAAGGAGCTGATCGCGCACGAGCTCGCGCACGTCGTCCAGCAGCGCGGAGCCCCCACGAGCGGTCCCATGAGGGTCTCCAAGCCCGGCGAGCCGCTCGAGCGTGACGCCGAGCGGGCCGTCCGTGGTGCCTGAGCCCGTCCGGACGGCGCCCAGCCTCTTCGCCGAGCTCGAAGCCCTCGTACGCGGTGCAGTCGAAGGCGTCGCCGCGAGCGACCCGAGCCCGCTCGACCCGTTTCGCGGCCTCTACGTCTCGGACGAGCAGGCGCTTCGCCTCGCCAGTGAGCAGGAGACCGAGGGGGTTGACGCCCGGCTGGACGAGGCGGGCGAGCGGCTGCGTCTCGACGCGCTCGAGCGCCGCGTCCTTACCGCATGCGCCGCGCCCGAGCTGAGCCCGCGCTACGGGCGGCTCTACGCGTACCTCCACGACGACGTGACGCGGAAGCTCGCGAGCCCGCGACTCGTCGCCCGCCTCATCGGCGCGGACGGCACGACCGAGGCGGGCGTGCTCGAGTGCTTCGCCGGCGACGCGCCCCTGCGGGCGAGCGGCGCCCTGCGCCTCCTCGATGGCGGAGGCCCGATTCCGCTCGCCGAGCGCCAGGTCAAGACGGCCGACCGCCTGGCGGCCTTCCTGCTCGGGCACGCCCTGCACGAGCCCGCGCGCGACGGTCAGCTTCGACTGCTCGACGTGCCGGCCTACGACCCGGGGCGTTCGGCGACCGTGGCCGAGCTGCGGAGACTGTTCGCCGTGGGTAGCCGCCTGCCGGTGGTCGTGGCGGGGCCCGACGCCGCCGCCTTGTTGTCGGTCGCGCTCGAGCGACCGCTCGTCGTGCTCGACGTGGCGCGCGTCTTGGAGCCGGACGCGCTGCTCGACGCCGAGCTGGCGGCCGGGCTCGCAGGTGCGCAGCTCTGCTTCGACGGCCTCGAGAAGCTCGACCCGGCCGAGCGGCTTCGCGTCCAGTCGGCGCTCGCAGCCCGACCGGCCCGAACCGTCGTCTGCGCTGCCGCCCGTGAGACGGCCGTGGCGCTCGGCGACACGACCGCGCTGGTCGTGGAGGTCCCGATGCCCGCGCTCGCTGAGCGGCGCGAGGTCTGGGCAACGCTCACCGGCGCCGACGACGTGGGCGAGGTCGCCGCGAAGTTCCGCCTTTCCGTCGGCCAGATCGTCGACGGCGCCGAGGCGGCCCGGCTGGCGGCTGCGTCTCGGGGCGACGACACGCCCGGCCGCGCCGACCTCGACCTCGGCGCGCGACAGGCGTCGAGCACGCGCATCGGCGAGCTCGCCACCCGCCTCGAGCCCGCCTTCGGCTGGGACGATCTCGTTCTTCCCGAGCGCCAGCGCGAGGTGCTCGCCTCCATCTCGGGGTACTTGCGCCACCGGGACCTGGTTCTCTCGGAGTGGGGCTACGAGCGCGCCGTCGCCCGCGACCAGGGCCTCAAGGTCCTGTTCGCCGGCGAGTCAGGGACTGGTAAGACGATGGCGGGCCAGGTGCTCGCCCGCGACCTCGGGCTGGAGCTGTTCCGGATCGACCTCGCCACGATCGTCTCCAAGTACATCGGGGAGACCGAGAAGAACCTCGACCGGATCTTCGACGCGGCCGACGGCTCCAACGCGATCCTGTTCTTCGACGAGGCGGACGCTCTCTTCGGGAAGCGCTCGGAGGTACGGGACTCCCACGACCGCTATGCGAACATCGAGGTCGCCTACCTCCTGCAGAAGATGGAGTCCTATGCCGGCGCGGTCATCCTCGCGACCAACTTCCGGCAGAACCTCGACGAGGCGTTCCTCCGGCGGCTCGACTTCGTGATCGACTTCCCCTTCCCGGAGTCCGAGGACCGCGAGCGGATCTGGCAGCTGCTTCTCCCTGACGCGGCGCCGCTCGACGCGGACATCGACATTCCCTTCCTGGCCGGGCAGTTCAAGCTGTCCGGCGGGTCGATCCGTAACGTCTCGCTCGCGGCGGCGTTCCTCGCGGCGGAGGACGGCCGACGCATCTCGATGCGCCACCTGATCCGCGGGGTGGCCCTCGAGTACGGGAAGCTCGGTCGGCTCACGCTCGAATCCGATTTCGACCGCTTCCATGAGCTGATTCGGCCCGGCAACGGAGGTCAAAAGGGCAAGTAGCGTTGCCCCTTCCGTTGCCCGACGGGGTGGACGCCGTTGCTCCGGCGTGACACGGCACGGCTGACGTGGTGATCTAGCGCTATGGCGATCGTGACCAGCGTGCCGCTGAACACCATGCTCGCGGACCTCGACGAGAGCGTGCGGGCGCTGCTCAAGCGCGAGCTCGGCCGCCATGGGTTCGACGGCGTCGACGTCGTCTTCGAAGCGCCCACGAAGGAATGGGCCGCTGCGCTCTCGTCGCCGACCGTCAACCTGTTTCTGTACGACATCCGCGAGGCGACCGACCGGCGGATCAACGAGTGGAAGGAGCAGCGCGGGAACGGGCATGCCGTCGAGCATCGTCCGCCGCTGCGCGTCGAGGTCTCCTACGCCGTGACGGCCTGGACGCGCGCTGTAGAGGACGAGCACAGGCTGCTGTCCCAGGTGCTCGCGGTCCTCTACGCGTACACCGTCCTCCCGGACGACATCCTCGCGGGCACGCTCGCGAACGGCTCGCAGCCGTTCCCGCTCGACACCAAGACCGCCTCCGGGCGCTCGGAGGACAAGGCCGACTTCTGGACGTCGATCGGCGGCCAGTACAAGGCCTCGGTCGACTACATCGTCTACACGTCCTGCGAGCCGGGGACCGTCTTCGAGCGCGGCCCGGAGGTGCGCACGGCGACGCTCCGTCTGCGCGACTCCGACGGCGCGCCGGGGCGGATGGAGGAGTTCCATCGTGCGGGCGGCGTCGTGCGCGACGCGGCCGGGGACCCGGTCGCGAACGCCTGGGTGGCGCTGCCCGACGTGGGTCTCTGGGCTGCCTCGGACGCCGACGGACGATTCCGCTTCTCGCCGCTCGAGCCGGGTGAGTACGTGTGTCAGGCGCGGACGGCGGACGGCGGCGAGGCGCGCGGCACGCTGGAGGTCCCGGGCGCGGGCGTGCAGCTGACGCTCGGCGAGAAGCCGAAGACCACGCGGAAGCGCTCGTAAAGGCCCTGGGGAACCTCGCCTTGCCCCAATGGTTGCCCTCCTGCTCACTAGAACCCGGCGCGCGAAAGTCGGAGGGTTGACCGTGTGTCGCTCCCGACGAGGCCGGCCCGCGTGCTGCTCGGAGACCTCGAGCCGATGACGCGCGTGGGGATGCGCAAATGGCTGGCCGAGGGCGGCGTCGAGGTCGTCGGCGAGGTCGACGAGCCCGCCGAGATCGTGGCCGAGTCCCGCCGGCTCGCGCCCGACGCCGTCGTGCTCGCCCTCGCGGACGGTGCCGGACGGATGCTGGGCAAGCAGGTTCGGGGAGCCGCGCCGACGGTCACCGTGATCCTCTGGGCGCGGGACGAGACGGAGATGGAGGTCCTGGAGCCGGGGACCGCACCGCCGCGGCGAGTCGCGACGGGCGTTCCCGATGCGCTCCTCCGCGAGCTCACCAGCGTGTCAACCACGAGAGAAAGGGTGTGAGATGCCGAACTACCTGACCCCCGGGGTGTACGTGGAGGAGATCCCCGCCAGGTCGAAGCCGATCGAGGGGGTGGGGACGTCCACGGCAGCCTTCGTCGGGCTCGCGCCGGGCGGCCCGATCAACACACCCATGCGAATCTCGAACTGGACGCAGTTCGCCAAGATCTACGGCGACCCGGCGAACCCCGACAACGGGCCGTTCATGGAGGGCTCGTACCTCGCGCACTCGCTCTACGGCTACTTCGCGAACGGCGGCTCGATGTGTTGGGTCGTCCGGGTCGGCAAGGGCGACGGCGCGCCGCGCGCGCAGGCGGCTCTGCCCGCGGCCGGCGACACGAGCGTCGAGGCCTACCGCGCGCTCGCCAAGGGAAACGCGGACGGCGAGATCTCGATTGAGCTGACGGAGGAGCCCACTGGAGGCGACAAGGCCGATTCGACCTACAAGCTCGTCGTCACCTCGGGTAGCGAGAAGGAGGAGTTCGACGGCCTCTCGCTCAAGAAGGGCAAGGCCAACATCGCCACCAAGGTCAACGCCGCCTCGAAGCTGATCAAGATCGAGGAAGCGGGCGAGTCGATTCCCGAGGAGCTCCGCGTGCCGGCGTCCGGCAAGTACGCGCTGTCGGTCCCGAGCATCCCGGCCGGCGACCTCGACGCGTCCGACTTCGAAGGCGACGTGGCGAGGCGGCAGGGCCTCGGAAGCATCGCAGCGCTCGACGAGGTGACCATGCTGGTGATGCCCGACGCCATGACGCTCGCCCAGAACGGCAGAGGCGATGCGGCGATACGGGACCTGCAGGGCAAGATGATCGCGCACTGCGAGGGCATGGGCGACCGCATGGTCATTCTCGATGCGCCGCCGAACATGCTCCCGCAGGACATCCTCGACTGGCGCATGAACACGGCCGGCTACGACTCGAAGTACGCCGCGCTCTACTACCCCTGGATCGAGGTCATGGATCCGCTCTCGAAGTCGCCGATGATGATCCCGCCGTCGGGGCACGTCGCCGGCATCTGGGCACGCACGGACACGACACGCGGCGTCCACAAGGCGCCGGCGAACGAGGTCGTGCTCGGGGCGAACGGGCTGGCCTTCCAGGTCACCGCCGCCGAGCAGGGCGGTCTCAACCAGAACGGGATCAACTGCATCCGGGCCTTCCCGGGACGCGGTATCCGCGTCTGGGGCGCGCGGACGATGTCGAGCGACCCCGAGTGGCGCTACGTCAACGTCCGGCGACTCTTCAACTACGTCTCCGAGTCGATCATGCGCGGGACGCAGTGGGCGGTGTTCGAGCCCAACGATCAACGGTTGTGGATGCAGCTGAAGATCTCGACGACCAACTTCCTCACCCGCGTGTGGCGCGACGGAGCGTTGTTCGGGTCGACGCCCCAGCAGGCGTTCTACGTCAAGTGCGACGCCGAGACGAATCCGCCCGACGTGGTCGAGGCGGGACAGGTCGTCGTCGAAGTCGGAATCGCGCCCGTCAAGCCCGCAGAGTTCGTGATCTTCCGCATCAGCCAGTTCACCGGCGGCGGCGAGGCGGAGACGGCCGAGTAGTCACACGAGCGATCAAGAGAAGGAGGCATAGATGTCGGAATACGTCAACGCTCCGATTTCCCACTGGTCGATCACCGGTGGGGATTTGGACGGTGTGCCCTACATCTTCCAGGTGAGCGGGTACAGCGACTCGACGCCGAGCGAGAGCGTCGCCTACCAGGACGCCCAGGGCAATCCCATTCAGCAGAACTGGTACAGCCGCCAGGTCCCGACGGGCCAGGTCTCGGTGAGGCGCCTGCTCGACAGCAACACGGCGTTCGCGGACGCACGTGTGAAGGTCAAGAACGGGGAGTACGAGAAGACCGAGATCACGATCACGCAGATGACCGCAACGGGTGACCCCGTCAAGACCATCGCACTCACGGGAGCCATCCCGACGGCGCACAGGATCTCGGATCTCTCGTCCAGCCAGACCGAGCAGCAGTGGGAAGAGCTCGAGCTCACCTTCGACACGGCCGCGTTCAGCTAAGGAGGTCGCCGCCGGGGAGACATGACCGATGCAAACCGAGGTCAGCTTCACGCTGCCGAAGGGCTACGCGGACCAGGCCGGCACCGTTCACCGCGACGGGACGATGCGCCTTGCGACGGCGCGGGACGAGATCGAGCCGCTCCGCGACCCGGAGGTGCGCCAGAACGAGGCCTACTTGACGGTCCTGCTGCTGTCGCGCGTCGTGACCCGGATCGGGGACGTGCGCGAGGTCTCGCCCGAGATGATCGAGGGACTCTACGCGGCCGACTTCGACCATCTCCAGCGGCTCTACGAGCGGTTGAACACGGACGGGGAGGCGGTCGGGTCGATCACCTGTCCCTCGTGCTCGCACGCGTTCGAGGTCGACTTGAGCGAGATCGAGGACGGGCGCCTGGGGGAATGACGCGGCCGTCTCCGCAGGTGCTGTTCGCGGAGGCGGCCGAGCTCGCCTACCACTTCCACTGGCCCCTCGACACGATCCTCGATCTCGAGCACCGTGACCGGCGTGTGTTCCTCGACCGAGCCGCCGCGCTCGCCGGGAGCTCCAGCGGAGCGGATCCGACACTGCCGGGAGAGAGCCCATGAGCCTCCGCCGGGCGATTGCGCCGCTCGGTCGTCGGCTGCTTGCGCGTCGGCTTCCGCCGGCCCGCACCGGCGGCGCGCGGCTGGCGCGGGCCGTCAGCGAGCGGCACGGCCGGCTTGCGCCGCTCGACGGCGCAACTCGCCTCGTGCGGTCGCGCATGCTGGCCGCGCCGATTCCGGGCTCAACGAGGCCGTTGGCCCGGGAGGCGGTGCAACCCGGCCCGGCCGAGCTGCTCAAGATCCCGAGGCTGCCGGGCGTGAGCGACGAGGCGGCCAAGTGGCTCTTCAACGTCGAGGGTCCGGTCGAGTTCGTCGAGCAGGCGCCCGACGCGACGCCGGCGGCACCGCCCCAGCCGCCGCCTCCGCCCGTCTCCGAGCCGCCGAAGCGCCTGCGCACGCAGGCGCCCCGCGCCCAGCGCCAGGAGATCGGCCGCCGGCGGATCTCGCGCTCACCCGCGCCCGCTTCGCCGCCGGCTTCGGCTTCGTCGCCGCCTGCTCCTCGGCCGCAGGCGTCTCCCTCGGCGCCGCCCCCTGCTTCCGCGCCGGCGCCGGCTCCACCGCCGCCGCCTTCGCCGGAGGCGACGCCGGGAGGCACAACGGCACGTATCGCCGAAGGCCCGGCGCCCTCGCCGTCACCTCCGCGTGAGCGGCCTTCCGCGCCAGAAGCCCCTCCCGTGCCGGCGATAGCGCGGTCCGAGCGTTCCGCGCTGCGCTCGTCGCCCCCGCAGCCGACAGCGCGGCCCGCCCAGGCCTCTGCGGCGCCGCCTCAACCGGTCAGGGTCGCTCGGCGCCCGACCGCGAGCCCTGCGCCGCCTCAGCGGCCGCGACTCCAGCGGGCGCCCGCGCGCCCTGCCGCTCCCGAGCCCGCCGCAGCGGTTCGCTCTCCCGCTGCGCCGCCCTCAGCTCCCCAGCCGCGGCCTGGGCTGATGAGGCGGGCCCTGTCCGCGCTGAAACCAGGACGGCGGGCGGCCGCACCTTCCGTTAGCGCTTCCGCGGCTGCACCGCCGAACGCAGGCGCTACGACCCCGCGCGCTGCGCCGGCGCGGGCCGAAGCGCTCGTCGCCAGGGAGCCCGCGCATGCGGCGCAAGCGCAGGTGAATCGAGACAGTCGTTCCGTGAGCGGCGACGAGCCCGCTCGGCGGTCGAGCGTCGACTCCGAGGCAGCGCCGCCGCCGTCCACGGCCACCGATCCGTCACCGCAGCCGGTGCCGCCCGCGAGCGCTGCCGCCTCGGCGCCGCCCGCGCCGGCCGAACCCGCGCCGGCCCGATCGGCGCCGACGGACCCGCGTCCCCAGACCCAGCCTTCCACGACCCGACGTGCCGCGCCGCCGCAGTCCCGTCCGGCTCCGCCTCCCACCAAAGCGCCGGAGACCCCGCCGCCCGCCGCCGAAGGACCGATCGCAGCGACGGGGGTTTCCGAGCCGCCCCAGCCGACCGTTGCGACCGA
>DATFQE010000189.1:0-4501 GCA_035264445.1 Gaiellaceae bacterium
GCGAGACGTTCGACCTCGTCCAGCACATCGACATCGTGCTCGCGGCCGCCGTCGGGCACGAGCTCGAGACGCGCATCAACCCCGAGCTGATGCAGTCGACGCTCGAGATCGCGACGCCGATCTGCCGAAATGCGGGCGACGTCGACACCTGGCTGCGCAAGCTGCGCTCGTACGTCTGCGAGCTCGCAGGCGAGAAGGGCCTGCGCGTCGGCTCGGCCGGCACGCACCCGTTCAGCCTCTTCGAGCGGCAGCGGATCACCGCCCGCGACCGCTATCGGAACCTCGTCGACCAGATGCAGTACGTCGCCCGGCGCGAGCTGATCTTCGGGCTGCACGTCCACATCGCCGTCGACGAGCCCGAGAAGGCGATCCAGGTGATGAACGGGCTCGCGCTCGACATCCCCGTCCTGCTCGGCCTCTCGGGAAGCTCGCCGTTCTGGCGCGGCGAGCCGACGGGGTTCAACTCGATCCGCCAGATGGTCTTCGCCGCGTTCCCGCGCTCGGGGATGCCGCCCGGGTTCCAGGACTACGGCGAGTACGCCGAGGTCGTCGGCCAGCTCGAGAAGACGGGCTGCATCGCCGACTACACGCACATCTGGTGGGACGTTCGGCCCCATCCGAAGTGGGGCACGGTCGAGGTGCGGATCTGCGACGCGGTCACGCGCGTCGAGGACGCGGTCGCGCTCTCCGCCTACTGCCAGTCGCTCGTGAAGCTCTATTCCGAGCGGTTCGAGCGGGGCGAGGAGATCCCGATCGTCCACCGCACGCTCGTGAGCGAGAACAAGTGGCTGGCCGCGCGCTACGGGATCGAGGCGCCGCTGATGGACCTCGTGACCGGCCGGCGGAACCGCGTCGCGCTCGCCCAGCTCGTGCGGCGGCGCCTGAAGGAGCTCGAGCCGCACGCCCGCGAGCTCGGCTCCGAGCGCGAGCTCGAGGGCATCGACGAGATCCTCCGGCGCGGCAACGGCGCCGACCGCCAGCTGCGGATCTTCAACGCCAACCGGGACATCGTCGAGGTCGTCCACGAGATCGCGAACGCGACCGAGGACGCGGCCGTTCCCGCATAACGCGACCGGCTCTCCGAGCTCGCGCGCTCAAGGCGTCGCGACTAGCAGCCGGGGTAGACGCGGTCGATCCGGTCGGCACCTTCGACGACGTCTCCGCGGCCGCACACGACCACGTCGGCCGCGCCGTTCTTCGCCCAGAGCCGGTCTCTTCCGCGTCCGCCAAGGAGCCAAATGACGCAGCGCGGCTCATCGGATACGCGACGCCGGGCGGCCAAGTCGATCCGGCAGCGTGGGCGCGCAAGCGCGTGGAGCTCGTCGTACCCCGTTCCGCCGATCAGGACGGCGCCCGCCATGTTCGACGCGAGCACGTCGTTTCCAGCGCCGCCGAGAAGACGTTCGCGCCTGTAGTCCTCGACGTCGCCGACATCACCGACGTTGCTTCCCCAGACCAAGTCGTTCCCGTCTCCGGCGTAGACGTGATCCTCACCGGGCCCGGCAAAGACCTCGTCCGCGCCTCCGCCGGCGTAGAGCTCGTCGTCCCCGCCGAGGCTTCGGAGGAGGTCGCGCTGGGGCGTGCCGATCAGGGTGTCGGCGCCCTCCGTGCCAACGAGCGGCACGGCGTCCTTCGGACCTCCGACGGTCGCACCGAGCAGCGCTGCGAGTACGAGGGTCGACGCGGCGACCGCCTTCACGCAACGACTACGGACGTCGTGGCGCACGAGGTCCGGGACCTAGGGCACACGCTCGCCCGTATCCCGCGCGTGGACCTGCAGGCGAAGCACGCTCGTATAGTCGGCACGTGGGCGTGGGCCGCGACGAGCGCGCCTGGGTGCGAGGCGCTCAGGCCGGGTCGGTCTCGGACCTCGAGGCCCTGTTCAAGCTGCACTGGCCCCGGGCCTACCGCGCCGCCTACCTCGTCTGCCACGACGCGGCGGCCGCAGAGGACATCGCACAGGAAGGGTTCCTCGCCGCGGTCCGCGCACTCGACCGCTTCGATCGGCGCCGCCCGTTCGGGCCCTGGCTGCACCGGATCGTCGTCAACCGGGCGATCGACTGGAGCCGCGCTCGCACGCTCCGCGCCGAAGTCGAGCTGCACGAGAGCGCTGCAGCGACGGAGACCGGACTGCCGTCGGGCAACTCGCACACGGTCGCGAGCGCGCTGGCGTCGCTGGCGCCGGAGCACCGGGCGGTGATCGTCCTCCGCTACCTGCTCGAGTACACGCCCGGCGAGATTGCGGACCTGCTCGAGCTGCCGCGCGGGACCGTGAACTCGCGACTTCGGCGTGGCCTCGACGCGCTCGAGCCGCGGCTCCGGGAGGAGATTCGATGAGCGAGCTGCGGAGAGCGCTCCTCGACGTTCCGGCACCCGACGAGTCCGCGGCGCGCGACCGCTCGTGGGCGACCGTGGGCGCTGCCTTCGCGGAGCGTGAGCCCGTCGCACGGCCGTTCCGGCATACGAAGCCGCTGCTCGCGTTCGCCGTCCTCGCCGCCCTGATCGCGGCCGCGCTGACACCACCAGGACGCGCGCTGGCCGACGAGGTTCGCGACGCCTTCGTCGGCGTCGAGTCGGCGCAACCCGAGCTCTTCTCGCTGCCCGCTCCGGGACGGGCGCTGGTCGAATCCGGCAAGGGCCTCTGGGTGGTGAGGCAGGACGGCTCGCGCCGACTGATCGGGCCGTATCGCGACGCAGCGTGGTCGCCGCACGGTCTCTTCATCGCCGCGGTACACGGGAACCGGCTCTCTGTGTTCGACGACCGTGGAACGCTGCGCTGGTCGCTGCCGCGGCCGGGATTCGTCGGCTCGCCGAGCTGGACCGGAACGCTCACCGACACGCGAATTGCGTACCTCGCAGGCTCGGTGCCCGGACGCGAGCTCCGCGTCGTCGCAGGTGACGGAACCGACGACCGCCTGATCGCCCGCCGCGTGGCGCCGGTCGCCCCCGCCTGGCGGCCTGGCCCCGAGCGGGAGCTTGCGTTCGTTCGCCGCTCAGGGCGGCTGCTCGTGGTCGACGCGGACACCGGCGCCGTTCGCTGGCATGCACACGCGGGCCCGACTGCCGAGCTGGAATGGAGCGCCGACGGGCGGCGACTCCTCGTCGCCGACGGCCGTCGCCTCCGGGTCTTCGGAGCAGACGGCAACCTCGCGCGGGTGCTCCCGGCCCCGCCGGGCTTCTTCGTCGTGGACGGCAGCTTCGGCGCGGACGGACGGGTTGCGTCTATCGCCGTGCATCCGGGACGCAACGAGAGCCGGATCTTCGTCGGACGCGCCCGTCTCTTCGCAGCCGGCCCCGGCTGGTTCACCTCCCTGGCGTGGTCGCCCGACGGCCGCCGCCTCGTGTTCACGTGGCCGGAGGCCGACCAGCTCGTGTTCCTCGCGGTGCCTCGCGGCGGGAAGATCAGGGCGGTGGCGAATGTCTCTCGCCAGTTCGGTCGAATGCCGAGAATCACGGGCTGGTGCTGCGCGCGGGGGCAGTAGCGCTCGTCGTCGCGGCCGTCCTCGCCTCGGCGGCCGGCGCCGACACCCGCCGCTCGTACGCGCTCGGGAAGCCGTGGGAAGGCCGGCTCGCGAACGGCGTGCAGCTGCCGCGCGAAGGCGTCGACCACTTCACGTGGGATCCGGTGGTCAAGCGATCGCCGAACCGCGGCTGGCGGCTCTGGGGCACCGACCGCCTCGTCCGGACGGTTCTCACCGTCCTCGACGGCTACCACGCCGCCCACCCCGAGGCTTCCCGGGTCGGAGTCGGCGACCTCAGCCGGCCCCGGGGCGGCGACTTCGGCCGACAGTTCGGCGGGATCGGACATGCCTCGCACCAGAACGGCCTCGACGTCGACGTCTACTACCCGCGGCGCGACGGCGACGAGCGCGCGCCAAGGCGGGTCGGCGAGATCGATCGCGCGCTCGCACAGGATCTCGTCAACCGTTTCGTGCAGGCCGGCGCCGTGAAGATCTTCGTCGGCCCGCATACCGGCTTGCGCGGCCCAACACGCATCGTGAGGCCGCTCGTCCACCACGACGACCACCTACACGTCCGCCTGCGCGACGACCGGGCGGAGCGCATCCAGCTCGGCGAGTCGACGGAAGGACGTCCGATCTACGCGTTCCGGCTCGGGAACCCGGCAGCGAGGAAGCTGCTCGTGGTCGGAACCATCCACGGGAACGAGCCGGCCGGAATGGCGGTTACTCGGCGGCTGCTCGGCGTCAGCCCGCCGCTCCACGCCGAGCTGTGGGTGGTGCCCGACCTGAACCCGGACGGGCTCGCAGCCGCGACGCGCGCGAACGCTTCCGGCGCCGACCTCAACCGCGATTTCGGCCGCTTCTCGCAGCCGGAGACGCGCATCGCGCGCGCCCTGATCCGGCAGATCCATCCGTGGCTGAGCGTCTGGTACCACCAGCCGCAGGGCCTCGTCCGGGCGTACGGCGGCAGCGTCGGCGTGGCTCGAGCCTACGCGCGGCTCGCCCGCGCCCGCTACCGCACGATCGTCTGGCCACCCGGA
>DATFQE010000190.1:0-7940 GCA_035264445.1 Gaiellaceae bacterium
GCGCTGTCGTGCTCCGGGTGCGTCAGCGCGAAGGTCGGGACGCGGCCGTCCATGGTGGGGAGGCCGTGCAGCGTGAACGCGCCGGGCAGCCCGGCAAGGAAGCGCTCCCCGAGAGCGCGCTCGTGCGCGACGACGGCGTCCCAGCCGAGCGACTCGATGTACGCGACGGCCGCCGTCATGCCCGCGAGCAACTCGTGTGCCTGCGTGCCGGTTTCGAAGCGTTGCCCGAGCGGCTCGTTCGGCGCCGGACGCACCTTGTACGGGCGCCAGCGCTCGAGCACATCTGCGCGGGCCCACGCAAGGCCGAGGTGCGGGCCGTAGAACTTGTAGGGCGAGCAGACGAGGACGTCGGCGCCGGCCGCGGCCACGTCGATCGGGCCGTGCGGCGCGTAGTGGACGGCGTCGACCCACGCCAGCGCACCGGCTTCGTGCGCGAGCGCCGCCACGCGGTCGACCTCCACGAGCGTCCCGAGCGCGTTCGAGGCCCAGGGGAACGCGACGACGCGCGTCCGCTCGGACAGCCGCCGCTCGAGGTCGTCCAGGTCGAGCCGGCCTTGTCCGTCGATCCCGATGAAGCCGACCTCGAGCCGGAGGTCGTGGGCGAGCTCCAGCCACGGAGAGACGTTGGCGTCGTGGTCGAGCTTCGTGACGAGGATCTCGTCGCCGGCGGTCAGCTCGCGCCCGAGCGTTCGTGTGAGCGTGAAGTTGAGCGAGGTCATGTTCGCGCCGAACACGATCTCCTCCGGCGCGCCGCCGACGAAGGACGCCGCCGCGTGCCGTGCGTCCTCGAGCACGGCGTCCGTGCGGCGGCTCGTCTCGAAGAAGCCGCCTGTATTCGCATTTGAGTCGCGCAGGTAGCCGGCTATCGCGTCGATCACCTCGTCGGGGACCTGGGTCCCACCCGGCCCGTCGAAGAAGGCCGTGGACGCCGAGAGTCCGGAGAACCGCGCCCGAACCGCCTCGACGTCGAGCAACGTCGTGCTCATGCCGGAGACGCTACCGCGCCGTCCGGGCGCCGTCGTACGGTACGGCGGTGCGCAGGCTCAGGGAGCTGAGCGAGGCCGAGTGCTACGCCCGCTGCTACGGGAGCGGCGACGACCAGGTCCGCGTCGTGAAGATCGCCCAGCAGCCAAGGCCCCGGTACGCTCAGGCGGTCTCAGGTGAAGAGCTCCGCCTCCTCTTCGAGCTCCGGCTCGACGCCCGCCAGCCCGAAGCCGCCTAGCGTCCTTCCGGATGTCCTGGCGCCCGACCTCTCGGTCGTGTTCTGCGGGATCAACCCCGGTCGCGTGTCGGCTGCGGCGGGCCACCACTTCGCGAATCCGCGGAACGACTTCTGGCGTCTCCTCCACGACGCCGGCTTCACCCCGCGCCTGCTCGCACCGGCGGAGCAGCTTAAGCTGCCGCGCTTCGGCTACGGCCTGACGAACGCCGCCTATCGCACCACGCCCGGCTCCGGCGATCTCCGGCGCGCTGACTTCGAGGGGTCCGAGGCACGCCTTCACTCGCTCGCCGAGGACCTGCGCCCGCGCGTGATCGCGTTCGTCGGGAAGGAGGCCTATCGCGGCGCCTTCGGCGAGCGCCCCCAGCTCGGCCTGCAGCAGCGGACGCTCGGCGGGACCCGCCTCTACGTGCTGCCGTCGACCTCGCCTGCGAACGCGGCGGTGCCCTACTCCGAGCGCCTGTGCTGGTTCAGGCGCCTCTACTTGTCGGTCGTGTTCGTCTCGCCTTCGGGGTCGAAGCCGCCGGACTGATTGAGCGGCTTGCCGTCGATGGCGTCGATGCAGCCCTGCTTGGTCGGCTCCTTCAGCTCCGGCTGGCCCGGGTTGGAACGCGCGACCGCCTCGCCGATGGAGTCCTTCGTCGCCTCTTCGGCGTTATAGGTCTGCTGGAGGTCCTTGAGCGGGAACCCGGTGCACTGCTGGTACCCGTTCTCGTAGGCGAGCTGGGCTTCCTGGTCGTTCGCCGTCCGCGTCGATTTGCCGCCGCCACCGCCGGCGCCCGTGTCGGTGCTTCCGCACCCGGCGAGCAGAGCCGCAGCCACGAGCGTCGCCGCAATGGAGATGCGCATGACCGGGCGAGGATAGCGCTGTTGGGCCTTCCTTGGGCGGTAGTGCGAGGGGCTACCCGCGCCAGCGATTCGTGATCGGGATGCGCCGATCGCGGCCGAACGCCTTCGGCCGGAGCTTCACGCCCGGCGGCGCCTGCCGACGCTTGTACTCGGCGCGGTCGATCAGCCCCAGCGCGCGCTCGACTGTCTCGCGGTCGAACCCGTCGCTCATCAGGTCCTCGCGCGAGCGGTCGAGCTCGACGTATGCCTCCAGCACGCGGTCGAGCGTGGGGTACGGCGGCAGCGAGTCCTCGTCGAGCTGGTCTGCCCGGAGCTCGGCGCTCGGTGCCCGGTCGATCGTCGTCGTCGGGATCAGCTCCCTGTGCTCGTTCAGGTGCTTGGCCAGCCGGAACACGTCCGTCTTGAACACGTCCTTCAGGAGCGCGAAGCCGCCCGCCATGTCGCCGTAGAGCGTCGCGTACCCGACCGCGAGCTCCGACTTGTTCCCGGTTGCGACGACGAGCCAGCCGTGCTTGTTCGACAGCGCCATCAGCAGCACGCCACGGGTCCGCGCCTGGATGTTCTCCTCCGTGAGGTCGCGCTCGAGCCCCTCGAAGCTCTGGGCGAGCGTCGTCTGGAAGGCCTCGACGACCGGCTCGATCGCCAGCTCGCGGAAGTCGGCGCCGAGGTTCTCGGCGAGCTTGCGCGCGTCCGCGCGCGTCGCCTCGGACGAGAAGCGGGACGGCATCGAGACCAGGTGGACGCGGTCCGGCCCGAGTGCCTCGACCGCGAGCGCGGCCGTCACGGCGGAGTCGATCCCGCCGGAGACGCCGATCACCACCTCGCGGAAGCCGTTCTTGTCGACGTAGTCGCGCAGCGCCAGCTCGAGCGCGCGGCGCATCTGCTCGAGCTCGTCGAGGAGGGGCGCGATGGTCGGCGCCGCCGGCTTGCCGTTCGTGGACGGGCGGGGAGAGCCGATGTGGATCACCGGCGGGTCGAGCGGTTCCCCGCGGTCGCGGGCGAGCGCCCGGCGGCGGACGTCCCTGAGGCGCCGGGCGATCGCCACCGTCGGCTCCACGTCCACGACCAGCAGCGCCTCCTCGAAGCCCGGTGCGCGGGCCAGCACCTCGCCGTTGTCGTCGAGCACGACGGAGTGCCCGTCGAAGATGAGCTCATCCTGGCCGCCGACGGCGTTGACGAACGCGAAGAACGCGACGTTGTCGCGCGCGCGCGTGGCGAGCATCTGCTCGCGCTCGCGATCCTTGCCGACGTGGAAGGGGCTCGCCGAGAGGTTGGCGATCAGCTGCGCGCCGGCGAGGGCGAGCTCGGTCGCGGGCGGCCCCGGCTGCCAGACGTCCTCGCAGATGGTCGGGCCGATCAGCACGTCGCCGTGCTCGAGCAGGAAGAGGTCGTTGCCGGGCGCGAAGTATCGGTCCTCGTCGAAGACGCCGTAGTTGGGGAGGAAGCGCTTGCGGTAGATCGCCTTGACCTCGCCGGCCGCGCACACCGCGCAGGCGTTGTAGAGGTCGCGGTCGAAGTGCGGTGTCCCCACGAGCGCCGTGATCCCTCGCGCCGCCCTGGCGATCTCCTCGAGCGAGTGCGCGGCGGCCCGGATGAACCCTGGGCGCAGGAGGAGGTCCTCCGGCGGATAGCCGGTGACCGCGAGCTCGGGGAAGAGGACGAGGTCAGCGTCGGCCTTCTTCGCCTCCTCGAGCCGGGTGAGGATGCGCTCGCGGTTGCCGTCGAGGTCGCCGACGACGGAGTTGATCTGGGCGAGCGCGAGCCTCATCGACGCAGTTTAGGTTTTCGCCTCATAGTCGAAAACGTACCATCGCAACGCGGTGAGCGAGCACATCGTGATCGACCGGCGCTTCCGCGGGCCGAGCGAGTCGGGAAACGGCGGCTATACGTGCGGCCTCGTGGCCTCGTTCGTGGACGGGCCGGCGGAGGTGACGCTTCGGCTGCCGCCTCCGCTCGACACCCCGTTGCGGGTCGAGCGCGACGACGGCGCCGTCCGCGTCTTCGATGCCGACAGGCTCGTGGCCGAGGCTAGGCCCGCCGAGGTCGACGTCAGGCCCCTCGACCCGCCCGCGTTCGACGTTGCCTCGCGGGCCGCGGTGCCCGACGGCGACCTCGACAGTCCGTTCCCGCAGTGCTTCGTCTGCGGCCCGCACCGGGAGCCGGGGGACGGGCTGCGCATCTTCGCCGGGCCGCTGCACGACGGCGCGGTCACGGCGCCGTGGGTCCCGAGCGGCGGCTACACGGGGGCCGAGTTCGTGTGGTCGGCGCTCGACTGCCCAGGCGCGTACGCGTGCGGCTTCGGCGAGCGAGGCGTGCTCGTCCTCGGCCGCCTTGCCGCGCGGGTCGACGCGCTGCCGCGAGCAGGCGAGCGGTGCGTCGTGGTCGGATGGCCGCTCGGCGACGAGGGACGCAAGGCGTATGCCGGCACCGCGCTGTACGGCGAGGGCGGGCGACTGCTGGGCGTCGCGCGCGCCACCTGGATCGAGCCGCTCGGCCTCGGTTAACGGCGCAGCCGGATCGAATTCAGGTCGTCGCTCAGGATCGCGTCGATCCGCTTCTCGAGCTCGTCCGGCGGGTCGTGCTCCGCGTGGAGGTAGCGGCCCGAGAGCCTGTCGAAGCGGCCCGTCGCGAGCTCGCGCACGAGCCGCGGCGCGGCCTCCGGCGCCGTCCAGGGCGCGTCGTCGGGGAAGACGCCGTCGGTCATCTCCGTGCGCACGAGCCCGGGGCTGATCGGGAACACCGGGATCGCGTATGGCTCGAGCTGCAGCGCGAGCGTCTCGCCGAACCGCGTGACCGACGCCTTGCTCGAGCTGTACGCGGTCGACTTCGAGCCGGGCAGGTACGCGGCGCCGCTCGCGGTGATCACGATGCGCCCGCCGCCGCGCTTGATCATCCCGGGGATCACCGAGCGGCAGGACAGGTAGACGCCGAGCACATTGACCTCGTGGACCTGCCACCAGTCGGCCGGCTCGACGTCCCATGCCGACGGCTCCGAGAGCGCGACGCCGGCGTTCGCGACGAGCAGGTCGATCGGACCGAGCTGGCTCTCGACCTTGGCGACCATCGCGTCGACCTCGGACCGCGTCGAAACGTCGGCCACCACGGCGAGCCCTCCGATCTCCCGTGCGATCTCCTCGACCTGGTCGGCGCTGCGGGCCGAGACGGCGACCCGCATTCCGGCGCGCGCCAGCTCGCGCGCAACGTTCGCTCCGACACCGCGGCCGCCGCCGGTGACGAGGGCGACCTGACCTTCGAGCTCAGACGGCATTCGCGATCTCCTCCAGTGCCTCGGGGTTTTCCAGCGACGACAGGTCGCCCGGATCGCGGCCGAGCGCCTTCGCTCGGACGGCGCGGCGCACGATCTTGGCGCTTCGCGTCTTCGGCAGGGCCGGAACGAAGAGCACCCGCTCGGGGCGGAACGCCTTGCCGAGGTCCTCGGCGACGCGCGAAGCGACCTCGCCCGCGAGCTTTTCGTCTCCCACACGGCCCGGGACGAGCGCGCAGAAAAGCCAGGCGACCTCGCCCTTCACGTCATGAGGGACGCCTACGGCGGCGGCCTCGGCCACGGCAGGATGAGCCACGGCGGCCGACTCGAGCTCCGCCGGCCCCACACGCTTGCCCGCGATGTTGAGCGTGTCGTCCGAGCGCCCGTGCAGGAACCAGTAGCCGTCCTCGTCGACCGAGGCCCAGTCCCCATGCGTCCAGACGCCGGGAAAGCGCGACCAGTACGTCTCGATGTAGCGGTCCGGATCGCGCCAGAAGCCGCGAGTCATCCCGGGGAAGGGCTTGCGGCAGACCAGCTCGCCGACCTCTCCGGTGCCGAGGAGGGACTCGCCGTCGGCGTTCACGACGTCCATAGCCATCGCCAGCGCAGGCCCGCCGAGCGAGCAGGCCTTGATCGGCATCGCCGGCGTGGGCGAGAGGAAGCAGGCGCCGACCTCCGTCCCGCCCGAGCAGTTGATGATCGGGCAACGCGAGTCGCCGACCTGCTCGAACAGCCAGCGGTACGGCTCGGGGTTCCACGGCTCGCCGGTCGTCACGATCGTCCGCAGCGACGAGAGGTCGGCCTCCGGGTCGCCTTGTGGGATCAGCGCGCGCACGAGCGTGGGCGACAGGCCCAAGATGGACACGCGCTCGTCCTCGACGAGGCGCCACAGCCGGTCGGGCGGGAAGTCCGGCGCGCCCTCCGCGAAGACGAGCGTCGCGCCGAGCGCGTGCCCGCCGACGACCGTCCACGGGCCCATGATCCAGCCCATGTCGGTTGCGAAGTGGATCACGTCGCCCGGCCGCGCGTCGGCCTGGTAGCAGACCTCGCGCGCGATCGAGACGAGGAAGCCGCCCTGGACGTGGACGACGCCCTTGGGTCGGCCGGTGGTGCCCGACGTGTACGTCAGCAGATAGGGCGTCTCGGAGTCGAGCTCCGCCGCGGGCAGCTCGCTTGGCTGCCCGGCGAGCACGTCGTCCCACGGGGCCACGACCACGTGCTCGAGAGCCGGCGCCTCGACACGCGCCTCCTCGAGAATCTCGAGCATCGGCACCTCGCGGCCACGCCGCAGCGAGCTCGGTGTCGTAATCGCCACCTTGGCTTCCGAGGCCTGGAGGCGCTGCGCAACCGCCGGCGCGGCGAAGCCGGAGAAGATCGGCACCTGGATGGCGCCGAGATGCGCGCACGCATGGGACGCGACGGCGGCTTCCTGCGACATCGGCAGGTAGATCGCCACCCGATCGCCCACGCCGACGCCGAGCGCGGCGAGCGCTTCGGCCAAGCGCGTGACCTGGTCGGACAGGTCCGCGAACGTCAGCGTCCGTCGCCGCCCGTCCTCGCCGAGCGAGACGCAGGCGACGGCTTCGGGTGTTCGCTCGGCCCAGCGGTGCGCGCAGTTGTGCGCGATGTTCACGCGGCCGCCGACGAACCACGTCGCCCATTCCGGCCCGCGCGAGAGGTCAGCGACTTGCTCCCAGGGACGGGTGAACTCGAGGCCCATGTCCTCCACGGCCGCGGGCCAGAACCAGTCGGGATCGTCCTGCGAGCGGAGGACGAGATCGCGGTACTCCGCGATCCCATGACGGCGCATCAGGCGCACGACGTTCGAGCGCTCGAGCACCTCCGGAGACGGCCGCCAGACGATCTCTGCCACGGCGCAAGCCTAGTGCGCGCGCCGTTGACACATTTCGCTAGTACCTGCTAAGTTAGCGTGCGCTAACCATGCGGGCCAGAATCCTCGATCCCGAGACGCGCAAGTGGTGGACGCTCGGCGCGGTCGCCTTCGGCCTGTTCATGATCATGCTCGACAACACGGTCGTGAACGTCGCGCTGCCGGCGATCCAGGAGGACCTCGGGGCCGACCTCTCGGAGCTCGAGTGGATCGTCACCGGCTACGCGCTGACGTTTGCCGCGCTCATGCTCACCGGCGGCAAGCTCGCCGACCTGCTCGGACGGCGGCTGATCTTCGTCGTCGGGTTGTCGATCTTCACCGCGTCCTCGCTCGCGTGCGGTCTGGCCGACAGCGGCGACATGCTGATCGCAGCCCGGATCGTGCAGGGCGCGGGCGCGGCGCTCATGAATCCCGCGACGCTCTCGATCATCTCGGCGACTTTCCCGCCTCACCAGCGCGGGATGGCGATCGGGATCTGGGCGGGCGTCTCGGCGTTGGCGCTTGCGATCGGGCCGCTCGTCGGCGGCCTCCTGACCGAGCACGCCAGTTGGCACTGGATTTTCTTCATCAACATCCCGATCGGCGTCCTCGCGATCGCGGCCAGCTTCGTCCTGATCGACGAGTCGCGGGACACCTCGGAGGAGCAGCGGCTCGACCTCCCCGGGCTCCTGAGCTCGGGAATCGGGCTCTTCTCGCTCACCTACGCCTTGATCGAG
>DATFQE010000191.1:0-9719 GCA_035264445.1 Gaiellaceae bacterium
GTCGCGCGCATCTGATCGAGGATCTCGTAGATCTCCTCCCGGTCGATGCGCACCTGGTCGGTGAGGGGGACGGCCTTCGCGTTGTGCACGAGGTCGTCGAGCTTGTCGATGAGCACTAGGACGTCCATGTCGATGAGTGTACTGAGAGCTTCGGCTATTCAGAGGGGCTGAGGGGTGCCCCGGGCTTGCCGTCCGGGAACAGCTCGGTGAAGCGCTTGGCCACCGCGGCCGGGACGAGCTCGCTCACGTCGCCGCCGAACGCCGCGATCTCCTTCACGCCGCTGGACGAGACGAAGCTGACCTGCGGGCTGGCCATCACGTAGACCGTCTCGATGTCCGGCGCGAGCGTCCGGTTCAGCTGGTTCATCTGCAGCTCCCAGTCGAAGTCGGAGATCACGCGCAGGCCCTTGACGATCGCCTTGGCGTCCCATCTCCGGGCGAAGTCGACGACGAGCTCCTTGAACACGTCCACCTCGACGTTGTCGATCCCGGCGAGCGCCTCGTGCAGGAAGGCGACCCGCTCCTCGATCGAGAACGTCGGCTGCTTGTGATGCGGCTGGCCGACGACTCCGACGACGACCCGGTCGAAGATGCCGGCCGCCCGGCCGATCACGTCGACATGTCCATTGGTGACAGGGTCATACGACCCCGGGACGATCGCAGTGATCACCCACGCCCCTGACCGGCGGCGGCATGCGGCTCGAACAGCGTCAGCCGCGCGGAGCCGTAGCGGCGGCTCGTGCGCTTGGGCAGCGCAAGCTCGGGCTCCTCGCGGGACGACGTCTCGATCACGAGCAGGCCGTCCTCGGCGAGGACTTCAGGCAGGTAGGGCGCGAGCCGCGCTTGCAGGTCCGAATACATGGCGTAGGGCGGATCGAGCAGCACGAGATCGTATCGCCTCCCCGCCGACGCCTCCTGCGCGAGAGCCGTGAGGGCGTCTCGGCAGACGATCTGCGCACCCTCGAGCTTGAGCTTGATCAGATTGCGCTGAATCGTCGTGCAGGCGTCGCGATCGGCCTCGACGAAGACAGCGCTCGTCGCGCCGCGCGAGAGGGCCTCCAGGCCCATCGCGCCCGAGCCCGCGTAGAGGTCGAGCACCGACGCGCCGTCGACCGGGCCGATCAGGTTGAACGCCGCCTCGCGCACACGGTCGCCGGTGGGCCGCGTGTCGGCGTGCTTCGGCGCGTAGATGGTCGCGCCCTTCTTCGAGCCGGCGATGATGCGCAGGGTGCTCGGAGCCTAGACCCGGCCGCGCAACGCCAGCACGTTGGCCACGAAGTGCCGCGTCTCGGGCCCGAGGCCGTGCTTCCGCACGGCTGCGGGGCCGCGATAGTACGCGCCGACGGCGAGGCGCACGTCGCCGCCGAACTCGCGCAGGAGGTGGCGGAGGTAGGCGACGCCGACTCTCACGTTGCCGTCCGCGGTCTTCGGAACCGGCGCGCCGACGAGGAACCGCTCGGCGAAGAACCACGTCTCGGGAATGACCTGCATCACGCCCGCCGCCCCGATGTGCGAGCGCACGCGGCTCTGGAAGCCGGATTCCTGCCAGGCGAGGGCTCGAACGAGATCGGAGCTGACGCCGTAGTACGCGGCCCAGCGGTTCAGCGACGTGACGATCTCGCCATGGTGGCCGTGGGGCACCCAGGCTCGCCCCCTCGGGAGCGAGAGGCGCGTCCCCACGAGCAGGAACTGCCGCGGGTCGAGCCCGTTTCGACGCGCGACCGCTGCGACGGTCGTGCCGGCGCGCGCGGCGATCCCGGTCAGCGTCTCGCCGGGCCGAACCACGTGCCGGGGGCCGCCGGCGCTCTTCACGGGGTGATGCGGCCTGTGGACTCGCGGCCTGGAGACTCTGCCCGTGACGAGCGCCGCCCGGGTCCGGCGTCCGACGATCCCGTCCGCCGGCAGCCGCATCCGCCGCTGGAACTTCCGGACGAGGCGCTCCGTCCCGTCGCCGAAGTTGCTGTTCAGCGACTTCGCCGGGTAGCCGCGCTTCGCGAGCAGGAACTGGAGGACGGAGACATCGAAGCCGACCAACCCGCGCTTGAGGATGCGGGAACCGAAGAGGTGTCCGCCGAACTTCCCGAACGCCGCGCGGGTCCGCCTGCCGACGACGCCGTCAGGCGCGAGCCCCTTGTCCTTCTGGAACTTCCTGATCGCCGCCTTGGTCATCGGGCCCGAGACGCCGTCGATCGACCCCTTGTAGTAGCCGTGACGGTAGAGCGCGACCTGGACGCCGGGGACCTGGACCTTGGCGATCGCAGCGGCATCGGCGGCGAAGACGCCTGCGAGCGCGACGACAGCGAGGAGTGTGGAGACCCTGGCCACGGGTCCAACGAGTACGAGACGCGCCCGCCGTCTCCTTCCGTCGGTTCAGCGTGTCGTTTAGGCGGCCGGCTCGCGGTCTGCGAAGAAGCGCTCGACTTCGTCGTCGAGCGGGCCCGCTGCTCCGACGAGCTCGTCGGCCGCCTCGCGCGCTCGCTCGATCAGGTCGCGGTCGGCGCGCAGGCGCGTGAAGCGGAGGTCCGAGAGCCCGGCCTGCCGCGTGCCGAGGAGCTGGCCCTCGCCGCGGATGTCGAGGTCGACCTCGGCGAGCTCGAAGCCGTCCGTCGTCCGCACCATCGCCTCGAGCCGCTCGCGCGCAGAGTCGGTCAGCTCCTCGCCGGGACGGGACACGAGCAGGCAGTACGACTGCTCGGCGCCCCGTCCGACCCGGCCGCGCAGCTGGTGGAGCTGGGCGAGGCCGAAGCGATCGGCCTCCTGGACGATCATGATCGTGGCGTTCGGGACGTCGACGCCGACCTCGATCACCGTCGTGGCCACGAGCACGTCGAGCTCGCGCGCGTTGAACTGCGCCATCAGGTCGCGCCGCTCCGCGGGCCGCAGCCGGCCGTGCAGGAGCCCGACGCGGTAACCGCGCAGCTCACCGTTTCGGAGCCGCTCCGCCTCGCGCTCGGCGGCCCGCGCCAGCGACGTCTCGGACTCCTCGATCAGCGGGCAGACGACGTACGCCTGGCGGCCGTCGTCGAGGTGCTTGCGCAGCCGCTTGTACGCCTCGCTGGAGCGCTCCTCGGTCACCCACGCGGTGACGATCGGCTTCCGGTTGGCCGGCGGCTTCGCGATCTCGCTCACCGCGAGGTCGCCGTAGACCGTCAGAGCGAGTGTGCGCGGGATCGGCGTAGCGGTCATGTGCAGGACATGGGGCGAACGACGGCCCGCTATCGCCTTGCGCTGCTCGACGCCGAAGCGGTGCTGCTCGTCGACGACGGCGACGGCCAGGTCGGACAGGTCGACGTCCTCCTGGATCAGCGCGTGAGTGCCGACCAGGATCCGCGCCTCGAGCGCGACCACCCGTTCGCGAGCAGGCACCGAGCTCGTCAGGAGCCCGACGGGGATGCCGAGTTCCCGGCAGAGCGGCTCGACGGTCAGGAAATGCTGCTCGGCAAGGGTCTCCGTCGGCGCCATCAACGCGCCGCGGAGCCCGGCCTCGGCGGCGCGGAGCAGTGCGTAGAGCGCGACCACGGTCTTGCCTGACCCGACGTCGCCCTGCAAGAGCCTCTCCATCGGCTTCGGCTTCGCCAGGTCGGCGTCGATCTCGGCAATGGCGCGTTCCTGGCCCTCCGTGAGCGTGAACGGGAGCAGCGCCCGGTAGCGGGCGACGACCTCGCCCGGCTCGCCGACCGCCGGCGCGGTCTCCGCCTCGCGACCGGCACGCCGTCGCGCCAGACCGAGCTGAAACACCAGCAGCTCGTCGAAGGCAAGCCGCTTTCGCGCGGTCTCCGCCTCGTCGAGACCGGCGGGCTGGTGCAGCGCGCGCAGGGCATCCGACCGGGAGGGCAGCTGCTCCTCGACGCGGAGGGCTGCGGGCAGCGGGTCCCACTGCTCGCCGGCGAGGTCGAGGGCCGCGGCGACCAGCTCGCGGATCCGCTTGGGCGTCAGGTCCTCGGTCGCCGGGTAGACCGGCGCGAAGTCGGCGGTCGCGCCGCCGCCGTCGAGGTCGTACGACTTGACGGTGAAGCCGTAGCGCCCGAGCGAGCCGCGCAGGCGCACGCGCGTGCCCGGCTGAAGCTTCTCCGCGAGCCAGGCCTGGTTGAACCAGGTCGCCTTGACCTCGCCCGTGCCGTCGGAGATCCGCGCCTCGACGAGCGCCAAGCGCCTCCGCGGGCGACGGACGTTCACGGTCCGCACCTCGCCTGCGATCGCCACCTCCTCCTCGGCGAGGACGTCCCCGATCGGCCGCTCGGGCACGGGCTCCTCGTAGCGGTGCGGACGGTGCTCGAGTAGGTCGCGGACGGTCCGCAGCCCCAGGCGGCCGAGCTTCTTCGCGAGCGACGGCCCCACGCGGGGCAGCGTCTCCACACCGAGGTCGAGCAGCCCGGGGCGGGGCGCGCCACGCGGGCGCGGCCACTTGGAAGGAGCCGCCTCGCCCGCGAAGCCAACCGTCGTTACGACGCCGCGACCTCGCCTTCGGCTTGCTGCTGCTCGTCGGTCAGGAACTCGATGTCGAGCTGCTCGATTCTGGCGCCGTCCACCTCGACGACGCGGAACCGGAGCCCGTTCCACTGCACCTCGTCGTTCTGCAGCGGCGCACGGCCGAGCGCGCCGAAGACGAACCCGGCCAGCGTGTGGTAGTCCTCCTGCGGCAGCCCGGTCTCGAACCGCTCGTTGAAGTCGTCGATCGGGAACGTGCCGTCGACGCGGACCGTGTGGTCGTCGATGCGGGTCAGCGACTCGTCCGGGAGGTCGTACTCGTCCTCGATCTCGCCGACGATCTCTTCGAGCAGGTCCTCGAGCGTCACGATGCCCTCCATCGCGCCGTACTCGTCCACGACGATCGCCATGTGCTGGTTCGTCTTGCGGAACTCCGCGAGCAGCGCGGCGAGGTCTTTCGTCTCGGGGACGAAGAACGGCGGCCGGAGGAGCTCCTCGATCCGGACGCTGTCGATCCCCCGGTCGTAGAGCGCCTTGAAGAGGTCCCGCACGTGCAGGACGCCGACGATCTCATCGACGGAGTCCCTGTACGCCGGGTAGCGCGTGTACGGCGAGTCGACGATGGCGTCGAGGCATTCCTCGGCGGGCATCGCGACCGAGATCATCACGACCTCGGGCCTCGGGACCATGACCTCGTGCGCCTCCTTGTCCGCGAAGCCGAACGCCTTGTAGATCAGCTCCTGCTCGACGGGCTCGATCTCGCCGCGTTCGGTAGCGGTGTTGATGAGCATCATCAGCTCGGCCTCGGAGTGCACGACGCCTTCGCTGCCCGGAGGCTCGAGCCCGAGGATCCGCAGCGCGACCTCGCTCGAGCGCTGCAGCACCCAGATCAGTGGGCGGAAGGCGAAGAAGAACGCGCGCACCGGCCCCGAGACGGCCAGGGCGACGCTCTCAGAGTGCCCGAGCGCGAGTCCCTTCGGCACCAGCTCGCCGATGACCACGTGGAGGTAGGTGATCAGCAGGAACGCGATCAGGAACGCCAGCAGGCCTGCCAGGAACGGGTCGAAGAGGCGGGCGAAAATCGGCTCGCCGATGGCGCCGATTGCCAGGCTCGTCAGCGTGACGCCGAGCTGCATGGCGGCGATGAACCTCGGCGGGTTGGCGGTGATCGCGAGCACGGCCCGCGCGCGGCGGTTCCCCTGCTGCTCGAGCTCGGCGATCCGCGTCCGGCGCGCCGTGACGAGGGCGTACTCGCCCGCGACGAAGAACGCGTTCACGGCCAGCAGCACGAAGACCGCGAGCACTTCGAGTAAGAGGATCACGCCCCGCTCTCCGGGGCGTGGGGACTAGGCGGGTGGTCGTCGTCCAACTTCCACCTGAGTATAGGCATCTCCTCCGGTTGTTCCTTGCGGGGGCGAACGTACGTTCTCTACACTCTCCGTCGGACATGAAGGGTGTCGAGTACCGCGAGGAGCCGTGCCGCAGCGCGCTCAACCGGGTGCGCGGGATGCCGTTCGAATGGTCGCTGAACCCCTACATGGGCTGCGCGCACCAGTGCACCTTCTGCTACGTGAGAGCCTTCGAGCTGCGGGCCGATCGCCCCTCCGACTCGCGCTACGGCCGCTCGATCCGCGTCAAGGTCAACGTCGCCGACGTCCTGCGTGCCGAGCTCGCGCGGCCGTCGTGGCGCGGCGGCGGGGTCGCCGTCGGCGCCGCGACCGACCCCTATCAGCCCGCCGAAGGGCGCTACCGCCTGACCCGCGCGTGCATCGAGGTGTTCGCCGCCGCCTCGAACCCCTTCTCGCTGATCACGCGCGGCCCGATGATCGTCCGCGACGTCGACGTCCTTGCGGAGGCGTCGAGGAACGCCGAGGTCTCGGTGATGTTCTCGGTGCCGACCCTCGACCCCGAGGTGTGGCGAACGACCGAGCCCGGGACGGCGCCGCCGCGTCAGCGGCTGAGCGCGATGAAGCGGCTGGTCGACGCCGGGATCAAGGCCGGCGTCGGGATGGCGCCGATCCTCCCCGGGCTCTCCGATCGGCCGGAGCAGCTCGAGGAGGTCGTGAAGGCGGCGCGCGAGGCCGGGGCGACGAGCATCTGGGCCAACCTGCTCTACCTGCGACCCGGGACGAGGGAGCACTTCCTCGAGGCGCTCGGCCGCGACTGGCCGGAGGAGCTCGAGCGCTACGAGAACCTCTACGACCGCCGCGCCTACCTGAAGAACGAGCAGGCGCGGCCGGTCAAGGACACCGTCGGCGAGCTCAGGAAGCGCTACGGGATCGCAGACCGCAGGCGCGTTCCGCTGCAGCCGGCTCCCCGCGAGGAGCAGCTCGCCCTGTCCATCTGACGGCCGCCATACAATCCCGCCACGTGGCTGACGACAACGGCGCCGCCGAGCACGAGATCACCTGCCTCATCGTCGACGACCATGAGGTCGTGCGCGAAGGGCTTCGCCTGTCGCTCTCGCGCGCGCCGAACATCCGCGTGATCGGCGAGGCCGCCGACGGCAAGAGCGCGATCGCCCTCGCCGAGCGCCGGCGGCCGGACATCGTGATCATGGACGTGCGGATGCCCGAGATGGACGGGCTCGAGGCGACCAAGGTCCTCGGCGAGCGGAATCCCGACATCCCGGTGCTGATCTTCACCGCGTACAGCGAGCGGAGCCTGCTCTCGCGCGGGCTCGACTCGGGCGCGAAGGGCTACATCCTCAAGGAGGCGCCGCACCAGACGCTCGTCCGCGCGATCGAGAAGGTCTCGGCGGGCGACGTGTACGTCGACCCGGCGCTGATGCCCGCCTTCCTGCCCGGCAAGGGCGACGACATGCTCACCGCGCGCGAGCGCGAGATCCTCCAGCTGCTCGCGGACGGGATGTCGAACGCGGACGTTGCGGCAAAGCTCTTCATCAGCCAGGAGACGGTGAAGAGCCACGTGCGCCACATCCTGACGAAGCTCGAGGCGGACACGCGGACGCACGCCGTCGCGATTGCCCTTCGCGAAGCCATCATCGATTAGCCCAGTCGTCCTGGTCGTCGCGCTCGCGGCGGCCGCGCTCGTCTGCGCGGCGGGACTGGCGTTCGGCTCTCAGGGCGTGGCCCTCGCAGGGCTGGCCGCGGCGATCGTCATCGCCGGTGCACTCGGCGTCTTCCTCGTGCAGAGCGAGCGCCGTCGCGGCGAGGAGGCGGTCGCCGAGGCCAAGGAGCGAGAGGTCGAGCGAGCCCGGATGTCCGACCTCGTCGTCACTGCGGAGCAGGAGGAGCGGCGGCGGCTCGCGCTCTTTCTCCACGACGGTCCCGTCCAGTCGCTGGCGGGGATCGCGCTGATGCTCGACGCCGTGGCAGCGGCCGTCGACGCGGGCCGGCTGGACGAGGCCCGGAGCGTCCTGCCTCAGGTCCTCGAGCGGCAGCGCGACACGATCCGGTCGCTGCGCGACCTCTCCTTCAACCTCGAGCCCGTCGTGCTCCGCGACCAGGGGTTCGGGCCCGCGGTCGCCGCCCTGGCGGAACAGCTCGGCCTCGCCGAGGAGATCCAGATCACGCTCGACGTGGCTGACGCGGAGCAACTTGCGCAGCGGGCGCAGGTGACCCTCTACCAGATCATTCGCGAGGCGCTGCACAACGCGCTCCGGCGCAAGCCGTCGAAGATCGACGTGCGCGTGTCGAGCCGGAACGGCAGCGTCGAGACAGTGATCTCGGACAACGGCGCCGGCGAGCGCCGGCGCGCAACCTACGACTCGCTCGCCGAGCGGGCGCGGGCGCTGAACGCGGAGCTGAGCGTCGACTCGAGCGACGACGGCGGCACCGCGGTGCGCGTCGTGCTGCCCGAGTACGCGGCCCGCCGTTAGCATCCGCGCGCGATGCCCGACAGCCACGTGCTCTTCATCTCCAAGCCGACCGGCTACGAGCTCAGGCTGGGCGAGGGCGATCCGCCGCCCGTCGGCGCCGCGCTCGAGATCGAGGACGCGCGCTACTTCGTCTCGAAGATCGGCTCGTCGCCGCTCCCGCAGGACCGGCGGCCGTGCGCGTACCTCCAGCGCTACCGCTGATTCGGACGGGTCCGGGGTCAGACCCCGGACGTGGCCGGTCAGGACACGGCGTCTTCGGCAGCCGTCAGGCCGAGGACGAGCGCTGACGCGAGGCCGCTCGCATAGCCGCCCGTCGAGATCCCGCCCGCGTCGGCACCCGCGGCCCAGAGGCCGTCGGCGCCGGCGACGCGCGCGCGGTCGTCGATCTGCAGGCCGCCGATCGTGTGCGTGATCGATGCTCGCACGCGAACAGCCACGCGGCCGTCCCGCTGCTCGACCGGCGCGCCGAGCCTCCGCGCGTAGTCGATGCGGTCAGCGACGTCGTCGTCGAGCGCCTCGGTGGCGAGCTCGTACCACGCGGCCGCGCCGGGCTGACGGGCGGTCTCCTGCGCGACGCGCGTCTCCGACCAGTCCACCGGTCCGCCGAGAAACTCCTCGCCGCGCTGGTTGACCACCTTCGCGCTGGCCGCGTAGAGCTGTGCGGCGGGCACGAAGTCGGCCTCGCCGAACGGCGCATCGGGCATGTTGCGGCCGTAGAACTCGTCCATCCCGGCCGAGAGCGAGCCGCCGCGCGCGAGGCCGTGCTTCAGGCCGTCGCCCGCACTCCACGGGTTCGCGCGCAGCGGCAGCCGTGCCGCCGGCGCGATGTGCTCGGCGACGAGCTCCTCGCTGGCCTGAAACCCGCCGGTGGCGAGGATCTGTGGCTCGGGCGTCGTCTCCCCCACCCGCACGTCGCCCGCCGCGCGCACGAGAGCCTCGGTGAGCGCGGCCGGGTCGAACCGCCGTCCGGTCGTGAGCGGGTTCTCGGTCTCGGGCTGGGTGACCACCGCGCCGAGCAACTCGAGCCAGTCGAGCGCGCCGTCCAGCGGCTCGTCGCCCGTCGGGCACTGACGCCGGAATTCGTCGAAGTCCGAATACCGCCAGATCACGCAGCTGGAGAGGAGCATCGAGCCGCCGGGCCGCGCGCCCTTCTCGTAGACGACCGGCGAGCCGCCGAGCTCGCGCGCGCGGGCGGCCGCGACGAGCCCGGCCATGCCCCCGCCGGCGACGTGAAGGCTCAGGCCAGCGAGAAGGTCGGCTTGTGCTCGACGTACTCGAGCTTGACGTGCTCGGGCAGCCAGACGAAGACGGCGAGCGTGTTCGCGGCGTCGACGAAGTCGGCTACCTCGATCCCGCTCTGCTCGGCCTCGTCCCTGTGCGCCTCGGCAGAGTCGACCAGGACGGCCAGGTGGTTCAGCAGCGGCCGCTCGGGGTTCCCGGGGTCGCCGGG